>QHPY01000046.1 GCA_003219215.1 Verrucomicrobiota bacterium
TGTTGAACACGTTGGACTCGTGCTTTCCGGCGCGGCAACCGCCGCCTTCGACGACGGCCGCGTTGTCGAGCTACATGCCGGCGAGCTCTTCCACATTCCGCCGATCCCGCACGACAGCTGGGTCATCGGCGATGAGCCGTATGTGTCGCTTCACTTTCTCGGCGCCGAGCATTACGCGAAATCCGAACGGAGATAAAATCGTCCGCAGATTTCGCAGATTTTCACAGATTCAGAAGCGCAGAGCCCTTCTCACCAAATAATCTGTGTAATCTGTGGATTCTAACCACTAACGCTTACTCGCGCCTTTGTTTTTCGACCAGGTGGCGCAGCTGACGCTCCATCGTTTTGAACGCGTCGTGGATCACTTTGTTCAGCGGCTCGTGCGAGCCGTTGTCCATTTGTTTCTCGTCGCTGACGAGCTCGTGCCGCGGTCTTACCGTCACGTCGATGCGGCATCGGTAGGGATTACCTTTGTGATGGGTGTGGTTCGGCTGCTCGATGGCAACGTCGCAGCGGTTGATGTGGTCGCAAAATTTATCGAGCCGCGCGGCGTAAGTCATCACGAGCTCGTCGATCTTGTCTGATTTATCCAGGCCGCGGTAGGTGATGTTGACAGGCAATTGCATAACTAACTATCGAGCTTAAATCGGGCGAAGGGAACGAAAATGTGTCGGCAATTTCGCCGGCTCGACTTTGACCAGATCGGATTTCACGTGCTCGACGATTCGATTGCGGACGCGGTCCGGTAAAAGATCGACAATCGCCGAATGGATCTTGGCTGCCGCGGCGAATGCCCAGCCTTCCTTCCCACTGCCGTTGACAATTTTGGAGATTTGATCGGCCAGCTCTTTGTTAATGCGGCGATCGGTCTCGGTTTCGAGTTTACTCTCGGCGATGGATGCCGCTCCGCGATGCGCGCCCGCGCTTTCGGTGACAGGAAAACGTCCGGCCAAATCGGTTACCTTGTCGATGAGTTTGCCGTGCGCGTCGGTGATATCGAAGGCCTGGACCAATTTTAAACTTGGCCCGCGAGTTGGCGTTTCGTTGACCTGATACGCTTTCAAGCTGCCGCGATCTGCTACGATGACGAGTGAAGCCGGTATCATAACGAAACTAGAGACGGCAGTCCCCGAGCGTCGAACAAGCGCTCATCCAATTCTCTATAATAGAATCGCGCCGCGTTGCAATCTTGCGTTGATCAAAAATTCGCGTGCTACGTTTTGCCCACGCCGCGTTCTTGCTCCGCACTGACAGCTTTGGGAGGCGCAACTGCGCGCTTTTTCCAGGATTCCTGTCGCGCGCGCGGCTGTTCGCCGCGGCTGAGCTTGAACAAATACGTCGCCCGTCCCTTAAGATCGACATCGTCACCGGACGAAAATTTCTTCGGTTCCTTGAGAAAACCATCCTCGTTGGTTGTTTCGAGAATTTGTTCCCACTCGAGATGTTCCTCGCCCGGAAGCACGAATGGAATTGGTTCCTGGTGCGCGTTGATCAGGAGCAGAAAAGTATCGTCGCGCATGGGTTCGCCTTGCGCATCCACCAGATCAACGGCGTCGCCGCTGATCAGCATTCCAAGACAGCGCACAAACGGCGAATTCCATTCCTCATCGCTCATTTCGTTGCCACCCGGATTGAACCACATCACGTCCTTGATCTCGCCGCCGCGAACACGCCGGCCCTGGAAAAATTTTGGCCGTCGAAAAACTGCATGCTCGCGTCTGAACTCAATCAATTTCTTGGTGAACTCGAACAGCCGGTTCTGTTTTTCGTTCCGCTGCCAGTTCAGCCAGCTGATCTCGTTGTCCTGACAATAGGCGTTGTTATTTCCTTTTTGTGTCCGGCCGAATTCGTCGCCACCCAAAAGCATTGGCACGCCTTGCGACAAAAAAAGCATCGTCAAAAAATTCCGCTGCTGCCGCCGCCGCAAACTGTCGATGTTAGGATCGTCAGTGGGTCCTTCAATCCCGCAATTCCAGGAGCGATTGTGGCTGTCGCCATCGTGGTTCTCGTCGCCGTTGGCTTCGTTGTGCTTGTCGTTGTAACTAACAAGGTCGTTGAGCGTATATCCGTCGTGCGACGTAATGAAGTTGACGCTCGCGTACGGCCGGCGCCCATCGTGCTGGTAAAGATCGGGGCTGCCGGTCAATCGATACGCCACTTCGCCGATAAAACCTTCGTCGCCGCGCCAAAAACTGCGCATCGCGTCGCGAAATTTTCCGTTCCATTCCGAAAAGGGCGCCGGAAAATTGCCGACTTGATAACCGCCGTCGCCAACGTCCCATGGCTCGACGATTAATTTCACCTGCGAAAGCACCGGGTCCTGCTGAATGGCTTTGAAGAAGGCGTGGAATTTATTGAAGCCGGAGCCGTCGCGCGCAAGCGCCGGCGCGAGATCGAACCGGAAACCATCGACGCGCATTTCTGTCACCCAATAACGCAAACTGTCCATCACCATTTGCAACGTGCCCGGGCAAAGCGTGTCGATCGTGTTACCGGTGCCGGTGTAATCTAAATAAAAACGCGGTTTGTCCGCGAGCAGCCGGTAATACGCCGGATTGTCGACGCCGCGAAAGCACACCGTCGGTCCGAGATGACTTCCTTCGCCGGTATGATTATAAACCACATCGAGAATCACTTCGATGCCGGCGGCGTGAAGATTGCGCACCATTCCTTTGAATTCGACCACTTCGGCCCCGGGCTGCCGATTGCTCGAGTAACTCGCGTGCAGCGCGAAAAATCCGATCGTGTTGTAGCCCCAGTAATTCGTCAGGCCACGATCAACCAGCGCTTTGTCATCCAGATGCGTGTGCACCGGTAATAGCTCGACCGCAGTCACGCCGAGATTTTTTAGATAACGAACCGCCTGCTCGTTTGCGACCCCGGCGTAAGTGCCGCGCAATTGTTCCGGCACGTCTTGCCACAATTTCGTGAATCCTTTGACGTGCACTTCATAAATCACCGTTTCCGAAAGCGGCGTCTCCGGCCGTTTGTCCTCGCCCCAACTAAACGCCGCGTCGATCACGACCGACTTCGGCATCGCCCAGGCATTGTCGCGAAAATCGCGGGCGAGGTCCTCCTCTTTGTCACCGACCACGTAACCGAACATTTCGTCCGACCAATTAATTTGGCCGGCGATCGATTTTGCGTAAGGATCGAGCAACAATTTCGAATCATTGAAACGCAGGCCGCGATTCGGCTGGTACGGGCCGGCAACACGATATCCGTAAAGTTGCCCCGGCCGCACCTCGGGTAAGAACACGTGCCAGACTTGCCCGGTTTGCTCGCGTAATGGAACGCGAGCGTTCTCATGCGGCGCGTCGATGTTGTCGAACAGGCAAAGTTCGATCCCAGTCGCGTGTTCGGAAAAAATCGCAAAGTTAACGCCGTTGCCGAGCCAGGTTGCGCCAAGCGGATATGGTTTTCCTGGCCAGGTCTTCACCGTTGTCATAAAGCGCGACGTTCTTATCTCTCACGCCAACGCAACGCGCAATCCGCGATTCTCCGCGCGCTCAGCCGAGTTTGTGACGGAGAAAAATCGCCAGCAAGCCCAGACTGATCGCGCCCGTAATTATGAGCGCGCGCGGGGATGGTTCTGTCATGGCGAGGAACAGGAGGAACGTCTGCATTGCTTTGGCTGGCGGCTTTAGGGTAGGAATCGGATTGCGACGTAATAGTGGTCGCCACCCCTGCAAAACTTGCTCCAAGTAATGTTGCGCTCCCGCCAGTCGCGGCTGAACTTTTCTCATTAGATGCGTTGGCTCGCGAGATTCGGACCAGTGTTGTTGGCGCTGACGATCTCTGCGCCGGGTCCAGTGGCAGCCGCGTCCGAAGCGATTGACGGCATCAGTTTCGCCGGGGACCCGCACATGCTCTTTGTTCCAGTTGAGGAAATCGCGTCAGCTCTCGGCTGGGAAATGCAGTTGGATCAAGAGTCCGGGCAAATCTCTCTAAACGGCCATCCACTCGATACCGCGCAGCTTGGAAAGCTCACAAATGGAAGCTCGTTGGTGCCGCTCGATGAATTGCAACACGCGGGCGCGACCATTACCTGGAGTGATGACGGAATGCAGGCACTGGTCGCGAGGGATCATAAAAAAGTCGCGGTTCAGTTCGCGAATAAACACGTCGAGGTGGATCTCGCGAATCAGCGCTTGCGCGCGTATCAAGGAGCGCGGCTCGTGCTCGACAGTCATATCAGCTCGGGCCGGGAAGGAAAGAAGACGCCGTCGGGAGAATTCAAGGCTGGGCCGGTCAAGTCGCCGATGCATCGCTCACGGCTTTATCATAACGCACCGATGCCATGGAGCGTGCAGGTGCACGAGAACGTTTTCATTCACGGATTCCAGAAGGTCCCGCGACATCCCGCTTCGCACGGTTGCATTCGCCTGCCGCTGGCGGGCGCCAATCCGGCCAAGTGGTTCTACGACTGGATCGATGTCGGCACGCCAGTCAGCATCAGGGGTCATTGGCCTGCCCCCACCCCGCGTGTTGAAAAACCCGCTCTTGCCGGCTCCTTTATCCAGAAAATAATCATCCCTATTGCTACAACGATCGCCTGCGTCATGATCATCTTGTTGGTGTGGCGACGTCGCGGGAAAGTCTGACCATGCCGCGGGCGCCCGCTCGCCCAAAAGGTTGCGAAACGGTTCTGAAAGCGGTGTGAGAACGTGTCGGGCAAAAACATGCCGGACAGATAAGCAAGCGCGAGAATTTACGATTCATTGTCGCCTATGCTGTCGAGATAAAGGACGACGAAGGCGACGCCGAGAAGCGGTTGAAGAATCCGCTGCAGAATGTTCAAAGCCAATGCCGGATAATTGAATCCGTGAGTTTGTAGACTGGTGTTCATTTTTTGCATGAGTGCTTGCGGATCCTGGGTGCGCATCAATTCGACGAAATAGTCGCGCAACATCGGCCACTCCGGAACAACTGTGATCGCTATGACAAAAGCGAACCAAATCGAGACGATGAATGCCCCGCGCCAAAGCGGCCGTTGATACCAGGGAAGATCGCGACCGCTCCGGGCGAGCTCTCTGCTCTCGCGTAAAGCATCGGCCGCGGTCGAATTTTCGAGCACCGTGAATTGTTGCCAGAAAAGAACGTTGATGAAGAACCGCCCGAATAACCAAACTTGAAAGGCGAGCAGACCGAGCGCGAGCACGATCGAGAAGAGCGTCGCGGAAGTGACGACCATGATCGCGATGCCGAGAGCGAACAGGATCAGCAAAAAGAAAACGCCATAGACAAACAGACCGAGACCGGCCACACGCGGCCAATATTTAACGGCTCCGTTGAGGACGCTGAGAAAGCCGATGCGATGTCCGGTCGCAAGTTCGGCGGTGAGAATTTGGATGCCGGCGATGTAAACCGGGATCAAAACAATTCGCAGCACGAGCATGCACAATCCAAAAGCCATGGCGACGAGAGTTCGCAGGTCGACGTTCAGGCCCGGCGCGGTGTCGATGAAACGACTGGTCAACTCCGCGCAAAGAATCGGGACGATGCTCAGCAACGCGAGGCAAAAGAATTGAAAGAAACCTCGAAAATAAATTCGAAATGTTTCGACCAAAATGTTTCGACTTGGCGGTTTTGACGTTGTAGTGGCGGCCGTGTCGGCCACGATTCTGCCAGAGGCTCCCGCGCGCGACACGGTCCGAGCCGGACTGGCGTTTGCCTCTATCCTTGCCTGCACCGGTGGCGGTTCGACCTGAAACAGACCGGGAATGTCGCCGGCGGTTTTCCAAGGAGCCTCCTTCGCCGAAATGGCTACCGCGGCCGAGTCGACATCTACCCCACGCGCCGGATTCGTTGGCAGGACACGACCATCGGTTTTCCATTCGCGCAAAGTCGCGAGATCGGCTGGACCGTATTCCTTTCCCCCAACTCGAATGATCCACTGCTCGGCCATGCCTCATAATTGGACAGGATTTGCAGGATTAACAGAGCGATTTGCTTAAGCGAATTTGCAGGTTGGATTTTGAAATCCTCAAAATCCAGTTAATCCTGTCTTTCAGTGAAGCTGCTCTTGATAGATGGGCATTATTACGTTTACCGGTCGTTCTTCGCGATTCCGAACCTGTCCAACTCGCGTGGCGAACCCACCAACGCGATTTTCGGTTTCACAAAAACGCTGCGGTTGATGATCAAACATTTGCAGCCGGAGCTGGGCGCGGTGTTTTGGGATGAAGGCATGCCGGAGCGGCGGGTGCAATTGCAACCAGCCTACAAAGAGACGCGTAAAGAAATGCCGCTACCAATGGTGCCGCAATTGGATTTCATTCAAAAATTGACGCCACTCCTCGGATTCAAAAACATTTCGCTCCCAAACACCGAGGCCGACGATTTAATGGGCTGCTACGCGATGGCGGCCGGCAAGCGGAAGGGAATGGAAGTCGTTCTCGCGACCAACGACAAAGATTTGTATCAACTGATCGGTCCGTGCGTGAAAGTTTACACCACGGCCAAGGCCGATCTCGCTTCGCCAAAAGACGCATTCGCGTTGCTCGGCGAAGAACAAGCGACTGCGAAATGGGAAGTGTCGCCGAAATTGATCGGTGATGTGCTGGCGATTTCAGGAGATTCCGTCGATAATATTCCTGGCGCTGGCATCGGACGAAAAACTGCGGCCGGATTAATCCGCGAATTCGGCGGCTTGGAAAAGCTGCTTGCGAACATCGACAAGGTGAAAAGCATGCGTAACCGGGAAAAACTCGCCGCCGCCCGCGAACAAATTTTGCAGAACCGAAAAATGGTGGAGCTCGATTGCCACACGGAATTGCCGATCGCCATCGACGACCTCCGAATACGGCCGGATTACGGGCCGCTGATCGCGCAGCTTGAGAAGTGCGAGTTCAAATCGCTTTTGCAAGAGGTGAAGGACGAGGCGGCGCGGGTCGGGGGTTCGACTCAACAGGAGATGAAGTTGTAAGTGCCTGGCGCAGTTGAACCTGCTCAGTCCGAAAAAATCGTAAATAATTCGAACGTCAGCCGCCGGGCGCTGTCCAATTTAACAGGTTAAGGCGATTCGGGCGGTTGCACGTTTTTGTATTTGCTGTTTCTCCTTGGCGTGCGCTGCCCGAATCTTTTTTTTGCGCAGAAAGTGCTCTGAATTGCGGTGTTGCGGGGCTCACAGCCAAAATGCTTTGATAGCGGCCGCGGTTTATGCAGAGCGACACTAGCCCGTTCGGCCTCCGCGGCTTCCTGATCGACGCGCCAGAATTCGGCACTTTGCGCGGCCGCCCCAACGGCGCTGTGATCATCGACAACGGGCGGATTTCGGAAAGCGGCGACTACGATGATCTGCGCCGGCGCCGACCGAACTCAATTCGTTGGCTCGACCGAAGAGGAATGGCAATTTTTCCCGGACTGATCGATTGCCACACGCATTTGCCGCAGTACTCGGTCGTCGCGCGCGGGGAAAGCGAACTGCTTCCGTGGCTGCGGCAACATATCTTCCCGGTCGAGCGCGAGTTTACTGGACCGAAAGCGCGAGCGGAAGCGCCACGGTTTTTTCACGAACTGGTGCGCAATGGCACGACCACCGTGATGGCCTACGCGGCAATTTATGAGGACAGTTGCGAGGTCGGGTTCGAGGCCGCCAAACAAACCGGCATCCGCGCAATTCTTGGGAAAATGATGATGGACCTCGGTTCTTACGGGCAGCTTCAGCCGAAAAAGGTGCTCTCAATTTCACTCCTGGAGAGCGAACGCCTTTGCCGTAAATGGCATCGGGCCGAAGAAGGCCGGCTCGAGTACGCTTTCAGCCCGCGTTTCGCTGTCACTTGTTCGGAAAAAATGATGCGTGGCGCCGCCGAGCTCGCGGCACGACTCGAAGCATATCTGCAAACACATCTGGCCGAAAATCGCGAGGAACTGGAAAAGGTGCATCATCTTTACATGAGCGCACGCGACTACACGCATGTGTATGAAAAATGTGGAATGCTCACGGCGCACACAATGCTTGGTCATTGCATTCATCTTAATCCACGAGAGATCGCGGCCATCGCGGCTGGGCAATCCAGCGTGGCCCATTGTCCGAGCTCAAATCTCTTTCTTGGCAGTGGCTTGATGAAGTTGGACCAACTTTTGAAAGCCGGAATCAATGTCGGACTCGGTTCCGATGTCGCCGGCGGACCGGAGCTAAATATGTGGCAGGTGATGCGCGCGGCGATCGAAGTGCAAAAGGCGCGCAGCGCCTACGAACCAAATTTGCGACCACTTCGTCCGAGCGAAGCATTTTATCTCGCCACCCATGGCGGCGCGTGTGCACTCGGGAAAGTCAGTATCATCGGCACACTCGACGCTGGCAAAGAAGCCGATCTCATCGTTGTCGATCTTGCCGCGCTCCTGCCGTACCCGCAAAATCAACAGGCTCTGGTGGAGCTTGCCGTCGAGGATGTGGTCGCGCTTTGCATTTATCGCGGCGGACCGCAGGCTAATCTCGAAACTTACGTCCGCGGCAAATGCATTTATCAAGCGCCAGGACTGGCCGCCACATGAAACCGGCAATGGTCGATCCAATCGAAATCGCCTTGCGCGAAGACCTCGGAGATGGCGACGTCACGACGGATTTTTTTGTCTCGAAGAATCAGCAGGCGATGGCGCGAATCGTTGCGCACGAGCGAGCCATTCTCGCCGGAACTGAAACGGCCGCGGAAGTTTTTCGGCGCGTCGATTCGACATTGGACGTCGCGGTCCTTCGAAATGATGGCAGCGAGGTCAACCCTGTTGAAAATGTGATCGAGCTTCGAGGATCAGCGCGCCCAATTTTGAAAGCAGAGCGTGTCGCGCTGAATTTTTTGCAGCGACTGTCCGGGATCGCAACCTTGACACGAAAGTTTGTCGATGCTGCCGCAAACGATCGCGTGAAAATTCTCGACACCCGTAAAACGACGCCCGGCCTTCGCGCGCTCGAGAAAGCGGCTGTGGTCGCCGGCGGCGGGGCCAATCATCGCTTCGGTCTCTTCGACATGGTGCTTTTGAAAGACAACCATCTCGCCGCGACCACGGGATTCGACGCTTTTGCAAAAGCAGTGCGTAAGGTCCGCGAGGCGCGACCGAATGTTCAAATCGAAGTGGAGGCCGATACCCTCGAGCAAGTTCGCACGTTTTTGGAAATCGACGGCATCGATCTGATTCTGCTCGACAACATGAAGCCGGCACAGATTCGTGAAGCGATCGCTCTTGGCAAAAATAAAGTGAAATTTGAAGCGAGCGGTGGGGTCACTCTAAAAAACGTCCGGCAAATTGCCGCCACCGGGGTTGATTACATTTCCATCGGCGCGCTTACGCATTCGCTCCGCGCCATCGATTTCTCTCTCGAGCTAACGCCGCTCGCAGGATGAGCAGGCTCTGGGGTCAGGGTCGCAGCCTTAGGCCTACATTCAAACCAACGACGCGATGACCCGGTTATCAGAAGGTGAAATCCGCGACGCGCTGATCGGATGCACGATCGGACGGGAGATTTTCGTTTTGGAGACGACAACTTCCACGAACGATTCCGTTTTGGAACGCACTTCGCCATCGACCCCAGAAGGTTTGGTCGTATTTGCGGAACGCCAGACAGCCGGACGCGGTCAACGCAGTAATTCCTGGGAATCGGCCGCTGGAAAAGGACTTTGGTTCTCGTTTTTGCTTCGGCCGAAGATCGACATCAGGGCGTCGGCACAATTAGCTGAGTGGGCCGCGCGCACAGTTGCTGACACGATTTCGAAAGGATTTGCGCTATTAGCCACGGTCAAATTGCCTAACGATGTTATTGTCGCCGGCAAAAAAATTGCCGGTGCTCTCGTCGAAATGCGCGCGCAAAAAAACGCGCCGCACATCGCCATCATCGGGATCGGAGTGAATATTATCCACCAACCAGAAGATTTTTCGGAAGAGCTCCGCCCACGCGCGATTTCTTTAGCGATGGCGCTGGATCGAGAAATCGATCGTCATCAATTCGCAGTCGCGCTGCTGCGAAATCTGGATCGGACTTACGGCGACGCTTTCGCGCGATGATTTTGCAAAGCCCGCAATTTCTCCAACGCGCGACCGCTGTCGATTTCTTCGCGCGCTAACTGAATTCCCTCTTTCAGATCGCGCGCCAGTCCCGCAACCACAAATCCTCCGGCTGCGTTCACAATGGTCATGTCGCGTTTCGCGCCGGAAATTTTCCCTGAAAGAATACCGTCGATCGTGGCAGCATTCTCGCGCGCGTCTCCGCCTTGCAGTTCGACGACCGGGGCGCGCGGAATGCCAAGCCAGCTCACATCCAGGATCGCAGACGTAATTTTGTCGTCAGCGAGATCCGCGACAGTCGTTGCGCCGCTCACGGAAATGTCGTCGATACCGGCCTCATTATCACCGAGGCCATGCACGATCCAGGCGCGCTCATGGCGAAGCTCTCGCAGAACTTCGGCAAAGATTCCGGTCAGCCGCGGATCAAAAACACCGATCAACTGCCGCGACGGGCGCGCTGGATTCAACAGCGGTCCAAGCGCATTAAAAATCGTGCGCACATTTTGCTGCGCCAGGCGTTGACGCATCTCCGCCAGCGCGCGAAATGCTGGATGATATTGCCGCGCAAATAGAAAACCGAGTCCGTGTCGCTTGAGAGATTCGCGCAATTGTTCGGGCGGAAGATCGATCGGCACGCCGAGTTGTTCGAGAACATCGGCGCTGCCGCAGCTGGATGTAACCCGGCGATTGCCATGCTTCACCACCACCGCTCCGCCGGCTGCCACCACGAATGCCACCGTGGTCGAGACATTAAACAAATCGAGGCCGTCGCCCCCGGTCCCGCAAACGTCGATCATCGGGCCGGGCATCTTGGCCGGATCGACCTTCGGGTCGACCGCGCGCTTCATCAACGCGCGGACAAAAGCCGCAATTTCTTCGGCCGTTTCCCCTTTTTTATGCAACGCGGTCAGGAACTCCGCTTTCACCTGGTCGTCGACTTCGGACGTAAGCAGCAGCGTGACCGCGTCACCGATCTCGGCGCTATTGAGATCGAGTTCGTTGCGCAGCTTTTCGGTCAGCGTGTTCAAAGCAAGCCCCGGTGCCCAGATTACGCCGTCTGGGGATCGATTTGGCGTATCCATTCCCGGTAAACTTTCGGCGAAATTTCAGATGGTTTGATCTCGCTCCGCCCGCCCCAGAAAACATTGGTGTAGGAAACGGGAATGCCGCACGACTGTAGATGTCGATCGATTGCGGCCTTGTGATCGAGGAGCCGTTGTTTGTCAGTGCCGTGCGCGACCGCCATGATGTTCACGTTCTTAAATTCCGGACCGGCTTCGCGCCAGTAGCAATGAGTGAGAATATGATGCCGGCCAACTTCGCTGCCGGTCTCGATCTCGCGCCCGGATGGCACCGCCCAATGAAACAATGCGTTGAAACGCGTGACCCGAACGCCGGTCTGCGAAGGTTTGACGTGTTCGAGGAATGTTGAAAAACGCCCGATGATTTTGCGCGCGCTCAAATCTTCGGCGACGCGGTAAAATTCCTCCACGCTGACTCCAGCTTCTTTCGCGCGCGACACCCACGGATTCGGACGAATTTCTTCCGGCGCGAGTTCGCGTTTCAATGCGAGCAAAATGTCCCACTCATGCTCGCCAAGATCGACAACCTCCACCCGAATCATCTTCGCCGGCGAGTCCCCTTTCTCTCCCGGTTCGATCGTTTTTCGCCGGACGTGCCCGACGCCAAGCGTGAAGATTCCTTTCGCCGGCATGATCCGGAATTTTTCGGCACCGACTTTTTGGGTGAGTAATTCGCAATGTTTCTGCAACGAAAAGCCGTGCGGCACTTTCAGCGTCGTCCACAGTTTGTATTCCGAGCCGGCGCTCTCGGTGTCGGTAGAACGAACGACCACGTGACCCGAAAACGGATCGCGTTGAAACATCCAATCAAACGCGCTGTCGATTTTATCTTCCGGAACTTTCCACGCGACAAGCGCGCCATCGGCGAGATTGGTCGCAAGCAGCGTTTGCCGGACTCGCCGAATCGTTCCCGCGCGCAGCATGGCGGCGATCCGCGCCGTCACAACATCGACGTCGACGCCGGAGCCGCGCGCGATTTCCTCGAACGGCTCGCGCACGAAGCCTTCGATCTTGTCCTCCGAAACGGCGAGGATCTTGGCGTTGATCGGATCGTTATGCTCGACCGGCAGCATGCGAATTAATCCGACGCTCAAACTAGATTGTCCAACGCGCGGCGAAAAAAGCTACACCCTAAATAGCCGATTTCGTGTCAGGCCATGCAGGATATGACGGCGGCAAAGTGACAAGTCGTGCCGCCGAGAACGAACAGGTGCCAGATAAAATGCGAATAGCGAAGGCGCTGGTTCAAAAAAAATAACACCCCGGTCGTGTAAGCGATGCCACCGGCAAGCAACCAAAGCAGGGCCGATAGCGGAATTGCCAAGGCGAGCGGCCGAATCACGACCAGCCCCAGCCAACCCGTTCCGAGATAAAGGGACATCGACAGTGTGGAATGACTCTCGGTGCCGCGGGTTGCCTTCATCACCACGCCGAAAACGGCCAGCATCCAGACGGCTGCGAGCAAGATCAAGCCTCCCGAGCCGCGCATCGGACCCAGCCCGAAAGGTGTGTATGTGCCGGCGATTAACAAAAAGATCGCGGAATGATCAATTACACGCCAAAGAGATTTTCCACGCGCGCTCGGCCAGGCATGGTAGAAGGTCGAGCTGAGATATAAGATCGACATCGTAATTGCGAACACGATCGTGCCAATAAAAAAGCCCGTGCTGCCGCGGTCCGACACCGCCAAGAGCAAAATCGGCGCGGAAATCAGGGCGGCTACCAATCCAATGCCGTGGCTGATGGTATTGGCCAATTCTTCGCCCGCGGATTGCGGCCGCGACGTCAAAGCGCACAAGTCATCGATCCGCTTCATCACGCGGATGATGGAAAACAGCCTGATCGACTTTGCAAAGCAAAAAACGACTCCCCGCCGTTCAACCCGATGGCTCGTTCACACCCAGCCAATCGCGCACGCGTTGCCGGCGCAGCTCGAACGTTTGATGGAGTTGTGGCCGCTGCTCTGGGGTCAGGATCGCGTCGATTCGATCTTCCCCACGCGAGAGAATTCCTTCCGTTTCGCGTAAATCGAGCGCGCGCAAATTGGTCAGCTCATCATCGATCTGCTGCAGAATCGGCCGGATTTTCTGTTCCTGATCGGGCGTCAGTTTCATTTCCGACCGCCAGCGATCGGGCGTATTCGAAAACCAGCGCCGCGGATCCCGGTTCCGTCGCATTTCATCCTTGGCCGAGCCCATCACGAAAAATGCGCCCGTCACCGCGCCCACAACAAAAGTTGCAAGGACAAGGAAAGCGATCTTCCATCGACTGAGTCCGTTCATGGTTACAAACAACAAAGAGACGCCGCTAAAAGCGATCTTTTTCGATGCGGCCGGGACACTCTTTCATCTGCCGCGCGGAGTCGGATACCACTACGCGCTCGTTGGACACGAAATCGGCTTACAACTAAATTCCAGGCAGCTCGATCGGGCCTTCACCGCCGCTTGGAATTCAATCCCGGCGCGGCCACCAATCGACGGACCACGCCAAGACGATGACAAAGATTGGTGGCGTCAACTTGTCAATCTTGTCCTCGATGAAACCTCGCCGACGCTGGGCGAGCTTGATCGCGACAATTTTTTCGAGATCGCCTACGAACATTTCACCGAGGCCGGCGTCTGGGAGCTGTATCCCGAAGTTCTCGAGGTCCTGGAAAAATTATCTCCGCGATTTCAACTCTCGGTCGTTTCAAACTTTGACGGGCGCTTGCGAATGATTCTTGAACAGCTCGGCGTCTCAAAGTTTTTCAAACAAGTGTTTCTTTCGAGCGAGCTCGGCGCGGACAAGCCGGATCCGGAAATCTTTCGGCGCGCGTTGAACGTGCTTCGCCTCCAGCCGAACGAAGTCCTGCACGTCGGCGACGATCCCCAGCGCGACTGGAAAGCGGGCACTGCCGCTGGATTGTCGATCTTTCAATTAGACCGAAAGAAAAATTCGCTCCGCGATTTGTTGTCGATCTTATAAATGGGTCGGCCGGGACTCGAACCCGGAACCAACGCCTTAAAAGGGCGCTGCTCTACCGATTGAGCTACCGACCCGCAGCGAGGAGCTTTTGTACTCCAGCTCAAAGGACGCCGCAAGAATTGTAGGGCAGGCGCTCCACCTGCCGTTTTCATTTCACCGGCGAATGTGACCATGATAAACATTGCGGCGGCGATCATGAAATTACTTGCGACTGTGCTTTGCACGCTCACCGCATCACTGCGCGCTGCCGATTTCGACCTTGCCGCAATCGCCACCAACCAGCTCGGTGTCGATCTGCATCGGCAGCTTGCTCGCGGTGAAGAGAACCTTTGTTTGTCGCCTTATTCGATTCAAAGCGCGCTCGCGATGACGTTCGGCGGCGCGGAGGGCGACACGCGCGTGGAAATGGCGCGGGTGTTGCATTTTCCAAGCGACGGCGATGCGATCCATGCGTCGTTCGCCGCGCTGCAGGGCTCGCTGGAAGAAATGTCGAAGAAGACCGCGACGATTGCCCAGCAATCGAAGAAAGGGGGCGGACCGAGCGAACCGATCACCCTCGCGATTGCAAACCGGCTGTTCGCTCAAAGCGGCTATGATTTTCGCGATCCGTTTCGCGAGTTGGTGAAAAGGTTTTATGCCGCGCCATTTGAAACACTCGAGTTCAAAAAAGATCCGGATGGATCGCGACAGCACATTAACAAATGGGTTGCCGATCAGACGCGCGATCGGATTCGCGATTTGATTCCACACGGAGGAATCAAGGAATTGACCCGGCTCGTGCTGGCGAATGCGATTTATCTCAAGGCGC
>QHPY01000140.1 GCA_003219215.1 Verrucomicrobiota bacterium
TTGCCATGCGACCAGACACAGGCTCAGGCACGTATGTAATATTTGGGGGGTATTACGGCTATGATGGAACCAACACTGACGCAAAACAGCGCGCTTTACTTCGTGCAACATAAAGTTTCGAGACCCGGCGGACTTCTCCGGCGATTTGCTCTTGCCGCGAGGAAGAGGAATCCGTCCGCTCCGCAACCGGCGCTGCGCGGCAACTTATTCCGCTGGCCGCGAACTCATTGGGGCGGCAAGGGCTGATCCAGACAGGATTAACAAGATCAGAGAATGAAGGTCTGAATACAGATCTTTAGACAGAATTAACAGAATCACCGGTCTCAATTCGGCAAATTCTGTTCATTCTGCCCTGGTTATCGGTTCTCTGAGCTACCGCCGCTTCGGCTCGGACTCGATCGTGTAACCGGAAACTTCCCAGCAACAGCCCATCTTCGTCATCACGACTTCTTCCAGCGCGCCTGGTTTGTGTTCAAAGGAAGTTTTGAATCGCATGATGTCGTGGTTCCGAATTTCGGCAGTGCCAGGAACACTCGACCTATGTTTCACTTCGACGATCTGCCGATTCTTCACCCGGCCCAACGGCCCTCTGTGAGCAGCGAAATAACTTACCCAATTTTGCAGGGCTCGGATTTCTTGGGACATTTGTAGCGCTGCCTCCTCGTAATTCCCCGAATCAACAACTCGCAACCATTGCAGCGCGACGTCTTGAGCGGCTTCATCATCTGGCGATAACGACAGCGCATGCGCTGAGCAGTAAAACAACAGGATTAACAGGGTTGAGGTGAATTGAAGGACAGCACCAGAGATTTTCAGATAAAATTTATAGAATTCACAAAATGCGCTCACCTGAATTCGGAAAATTCTGTCGATTCTGTCCTTTATTTTCCCGCGTACGCTTTCTCCAACGCCGCGATGTCGATTTTGTCCATTCCCATCATCGCTTTCATGACGCGTGCGGCTTTACCTTTGTCGGGATCGGCGAGCATTTCACCGAGAACGATCGGGCTGACCTGCCACGACAATCCGAATTTGTCCTTCAACCAACCGCATGGCCCGGTCGATCCGCCATCGGCGGAAAGTTTTTCCCAGAAATAATCCGTTTAGCGCCACGAAATCGGCGCCATCGAGTTGAAACTCGACGGTCATGACACTTCCCTTCGGCCGGCCAGTTTTCTCGGCTGCCTCGTCGCCATAGCGAGTCGTTTTTAGGATCTTCGAATTCTTAAAGATACCGACATAGAATTTGGCGGCATCCTCAGCTTTATCGTCGAACCAAAGAAAAGGACTTATCTTCTGCATGCGAATTACCTTAACCAGGAATGGACACGGCGCTGCTAAAAGCAACTGTTCCCTCCGAGTCAGGTAGCGAAAGCTTCGAAAAGAAGTTGTCGATCTTTGCATGCCTGCGGGCGCAACGTACGTTTCAATTATGAGATCAAACTTCGTCAGTCTGCATCCGTATTTCAAAGTGCATCCCGGGAAATTGGAGGCGGTCAAAGCTGGGTTCCCGCGGTTCGTCGAGAAAACTGCGACCGAGAAAGAGAATCTTTTCTACGCGTTCACTGTTAACGGCGACGAATTTTTCTGCCGCGAAGGATACGAAAACGCCGACGGCGTTCTCGCGCATCTCGATAACATTGGCGCTCTGCTCGCGGAGTTGCTCACCATGGTCGATTTGATCCGATTCGAAGTTCATGGTCCGGCGGAAGAACTGGAAAAATTGAAAAAGCCGCTGGCGCATCTAAATCCAGCCTTCTTTGCACCGGAAGAAAGTTTGACTCGCTGACGGAGCGGAAAGCTGCCCGACTCCTCGCCTTCGTCCTCTCCTCGAACGAGCCGCCTTCGTCCAACTTCAGCGTGCTAGGTGAGGAGAGGGGATCGAAGCCTCGGTCACATTGAATCCGGAGTGGTTCGTGCTCGAAGCGAGCCTGCTGCGTTAAGGGGCAGTCAGAGGTCAGAGGCGAATCAGACGACACCGTACGCAGGATGGCTGCGTTTAGTCGGAGGATGTGACTTGGCCCTGTTTCACGTGTTAGAGTTGCTTCGTGGCGGTTGATCCGTTCAGCGCTTTGCAACGTTCTGTCTTCATGAGCGGACGCGGATTTTCTTATTTCGCCGAAACGCCGGGGCTGCCGCTTTCGCTCAAGTGCATGTTCAACGGACGCGCGCTTTATCGCTTCGGCCGAAACGAAGTCGCAGTCGATGATGGAGGTTACCTGATCCTGAACAATCGGCAACCGTACTCGATTGAAATTGCTTCGCCAACGCGGGTCGAGACGTTCGTGCTCTGGTTTCCCGACGGCTGGGCCGAGGAAGTCTTACGCAGTTTCAGCCAGACGCCGGAAATATTGCTGGCGAACTCGCCTGACGAAAGTGGAACGAGTGCGTTATTCTTCGAGCGCTACACGACGCACGACCGAAACGTCTCGCCCAAAGTGCACGCCCTGCGCGCGGCGTTCAAAGGCCAGGGGCCGATCCAAGACGGTTGGTTAGAGGAAAAATTGAGGAGTTTGCTCGCCTCGATGCTTTCCAGCCAGCGCTCGCTCAAACACCGGGTCGCCGATTTACCGGCAGTCCGCGCGTCCACTCGCGAAGAACTTTGGCGACGCCTAAATCGTGCCCGGGATTATCTGCACGCGCATTTGTCGGCGCCAATCGCATTATCTGATGTCGCCGCGGCGGCGTGTCTGTCGCCGTTCCATTTGCTTCGGCTGTTTCAAGCAGCGTTTGGTCAAACGCCGCACCAGTATCTCAATGATTGCCGATTGGAACGGGCGAAATTTCTGCTCGGGAAAACACGGATCCCGGTGACGGCGATTTGCCTTGAGTGCGGATTCAGCAGCCTGGGTTCATTCAGTGCGTTGTTTCACAAGCGCTGCGGAATGTCGCCGCGCGCGTGGCGGAACAGTCATGGAGTGGTGGCCGAGGAAAATAGCAATATTCGAGAAGTATATCTGATGGGCGCGACTTAAGGTCGTGTCCATGAATACATCGCTGACGCGCAAGAAGTTTCTGATTAACAGCGGCATTGCCGTAGCCGGCTTTCTCTGTGGCCGCGGAGTATTGCGGGCCCAACCGGGAACAGCCGCATCTGTTCCGCCAGCAGCGGCGTCACCGCCCTCGGCCGATAATGTCCCCGACTTTCCAGAGCACGATCCGCAAATCGATCGCGCACGAGTGAAGCGATTCGTTGTTGCCGGTCATTTCAATTTGCCGGCAGTGGAAAAAATGCTGGCGGAAGATCCGACGTTGATCAACGGAGCGATCGATTGGGGCAACGGCGACTTCGAAACGGCATTAGGCGGCGCGTCGCACATGGGCCGGCGGGACATTGCCGAATTCCTGCTCGCGCACAACGCACGGATGGACATTTTCGCCGCGACGATGCTGGGCAAGATCGACATCGTCAGAGCGGCGGTGGCCGCGTTCCCGAACATCGTGCACGTGCCCGGGCCGCATAAGATTCCGCTGATCGCGCACGCGCAGAAAGGTGGTCCGCCTGCCGTAGCGGTGCTGGAATTCTTGCGACCGCTCGTCAGCTAACCAACGATTGCAAATCGATGAAGGATCAAACGAACGTTTCGTTAGGCGAGATCGGCCAGATTTCCGTGAACGTGCACGATTTCGATCGGGCAGTTGCGTTTTACAAAGACACGCTCGGCATAAAACATCTTTTCAGTGTGCCGGGACGAATGGCGTTCTTCGATTGCCGCGGTATCCGGTTAATGCTGGCGATTCCAGAGCGTCCGGACCTGGATCATCCAAGCTCGATCCTCTACTTCAAAGTGGCAGACATCGAGCAAGTACATCAGGCATTGGTTTCCAGGAACGTTCATTTCGAAACCAAACCGATGTTAGTTGCGCCGATGGGAACGCACGATCTTTGGCTGGCTGAGTTCCGAGATTCGGAGAACAACGTCCTCGCTTTGATGTGTGAAA
>QHPY01000168.1 GCA_003219215.1 Verrucomicrobiota bacterium
CGTCGTGCGCGGTCTTGGCCGTTCCACCGCGCGACACTTCACTGGTCTCCTGGAAATCCTTACCTTCCCGATTCCGATGTGGCATGGCAGTTATCGGCCAGTATTGCCGAGCGATATTCCGTGGATTCACGCCGGTTATTCGGAATTTCCACCCGAGCTCGGAAACGAATCGAAATATCCCTACTGCCGCGATTATTAGCTCATTGGACGCAATTGTAGGGCGGGCGCATCACCTGCCATCCTAATTCGCCAATCGGAGCGGTTGCCCGACAACGTTGGGCGCCGCGCAGAGCGCGACGGCTACAGTTGATTGCCGATCTTGTCCGCCAGCGGACGGACTCGCCGTGGTGAGGAAACGATTTAAAGTTATTCACAAATCGGTTGACCGATGTTGCCAGCCGCGTAACAGGTAGGGCGATTCGCAGAGGCGGTCGGGTAATGAATAGAGTGCGTCACCGGTATGGCCGCCAGCCGGGATCGCCCTGGCGGCATTGCTTGTTCTGGGATTCCGCGTGTGGCCCGCACTTTTTGTCGGCGCGTTTTTGGTAAACCTGACAACGCTGGGAAACATTTGGACGTCGCTCGGCATCGCCAGCGGGAACACGTTGGAAGCCCTTTGTGGCGCCTGGCTCGTAAACAGATTTGCTGGAGGCGCTCGAGTTTTCGATCGTCCGCAGGACGTTTTCAAGTTCGCGCTTGCGGCGCTCATTGGTACGACAGTCAGTCCTACGTTTGGAGTTAGCAGTCTGGCCGCTGGCGGCTTCGCGCAATGGTCAAGCTACTGGCCCGTCTGGCTGACCTGGTGGCTCGGCGATGCTTCCGGAGTTCTGGTTATAGCCCCGTTGCTCTTGCTTTGGAGCGTGCCCGCGACGCAGCGCAAGTGGAACCAGAAGCAAGTATTAGAAGTTTCCGTCCTCTTGCTGTTGCTCGTGGTGCTGGCGGAAACCGTGTTCGGTGGATGGCTTCCGATTTCGGCGCGGAATTATCCGATCTCGTTCATTTGCGGACCGATCGTCATCTGGACCGCGTTTCGTTTCACGCCGCGCGAAACAGCCACTGGCATCTTTATTCTTTCGGCCATCGCAATTTGGGGAACGCTCAATGGATTCGGGCCGTTCATTTTGCAATCCGAGAACCAATCGCTCTTGATGCTGCAGTTATGGACGGCCGCGTTGACGATCACAGCAATGGCAATCGCAGCCGCAATTACGGAACGCAACCGCACCCAGGTTGCGCTCGAACAGCAAAAGGACGCGGTTGAAGCCGCGAACCGGACCAAAGACAATTTTCTGGCGATGCTGTCGCACGAGCTGCGCACACCGCTGACGCCCGTCGTGGCAGCGCTCGATACTCTTGAAGCGGATGGTTCGCGCTCGAGTGAATCAAAAAACTCGCTGGCAATGATTCGGCGCAATGTCGAACTCGAAAGCCAATTGATAGACGATCTCCTCGATCTCACCCGCATCGCCAAAGACAAATTGCAATTACGATTCGGGCCGCTCGATTCTCACGAAGTGATTAACAATGTGGTGGAAATTTGCCGCCCGGAAGCGCAGGCGCGAAATTTGACGCTGCAGCTCAACCTGCGCGCTGGTGGGCACCATGTCTTGGGCGACGCAGCCAAGTACCAGCAAATTGTTTGGAACCTGCTCAAGAACGCGATCAAGTTCACGGCTGAGAACGGCGAAATCACAATTTCATCGTCTAACCCAGAACCGCAGCTCCTCGCCATCGCCGTGCACGACACCGGAATCGGAATCGAACCGGAAGTCATGAATCGCATTTTCGATCCATTCGAGCAGGGCGAGCGCGCATTTCAGCGGCGCTTTGGTGGACTCGGCCTCGGTTTGGCGATTTCCAAATCACTCGCCCAAGCGCACGGCGGCACACTGATCGCGCGCAGCGAAGGACACGACCGCGGTTCCACTTTCATTTTAACGATGAAAACCGTTCCGGCACCGCCGCGCATCGTGAAGCTTACATCGCCGGTGCCAGAGAGCCGGCCGTTGCGGATCTTGCTGGTCGACGATCATCAGGACACTTGCGTTGCGCTCGAGCGACTGCTCGTTCGGCGCGGCCATTTGGTCGCAGCTGCGCACAATGTCCGCTCGGCGATGGAAACTGCGGCGCGTAATTCGTTCGACTTGCTCATCAGCGACATCGCCTTGCCCGATGGGACCGGCACCGAGTTGATGACTTATCTGCACGCGATTTCGCGAATCCCGGGAATCGCCATCAGCGGATTTGGAATGAATGGCGACATCGAGAAGAGCATCGACGCCGGGTTTGCCGAGCACCTGGTCAAACCGGTGAAAATGGAAAATCTCGAAGCTGCGATCGACCGCGTGATGGCGACGGCGACTCTGTAGCAGACAATCCTGCAACTTCTCATTAACACCGCGCTTCAGGGCGGTGGCTCGCAAAGCTCTGTGCAAACGAGTTCTGTTCGCGTTTAACACCCTGCTGAAGCAGGGTGTTAATGACATGCGCACGGTCGATCTTAAAATCGAAGACGTCGCCTTCGGCGGAAAAGGTGTGGCGCGAGAAAACGGCAAAGCCGTTTTCATTCCGTTTACGATCGACGGCGAATCGGTCTCGGCAAAGATCACGCGCGAGAAAAAGCAATTTGCCGAAGCGGAGCTTGTCGATCTTCGTGAGACTTCCTCGCATCGCGTCGAACCGCCTTGCCCGTATTTCGGGCAGTGCGGCGGTTGCGCCTACCAACACATCGATTACGCGCACCAGCTCGCGATTAAGTCACGCCAAGTCCACGACGTTCTCCAGCGAATCGGAAAACTTAAAGACGTTCCGATGCGTTCAATCATCCCCTCGCCTCTTCAATATGCTTATCGCAATCGCATCACCGTTCACGCCGAGAATGGCGTGATCGGATATTTTCGACGCGATTCGCATCGGTTGATCGACGTCGAGCGATGCCCGATCGCGATGGACGAAGTGAATCGCGAACTCACTGATTTGCGGGCGCGCGATCTTGGCGACGGTCATTACACTCTGCGCGCGCGATCTGGCCCGCGCGTTTTTTCACAAACGAATGACGGCGTGGCGAACGCGCTGCGCGATTTGATTGTTGAACTGATGCCGCCGAATCAGGACCTGCTCATCGATGCGTTCTGCGGTGCCGGGTCTTTTACCAAGGCCCTCGTCGACAAATTTAATCGAGTTGTCGGCATCGACTGGGACAGGTTCGCAATCGCGGCGGCGCTGGAGACGGCAGGCGCGAAGGAAACGTACATTGCGGGCGATGTTGATGCTAACCTTAACTCAATTTTGGGACAATCCGACGCCGACCAGACCGCGGTGATTGTCGATCCGCCGGCAGTCGGTCTGAGCGCGCACGCTCGGAAGACGATTGTCGATCTCGCGCCGGCGACGCTGATTTACGTTTCGTGCAATCCGGCTACGCTCGCGCGCGATCTCGCTGAGCTGCAGCAGCAATTCAAAATCGAATCCGTCACGCCGCTCGACATGTTTCCGCAGACGGCGGAAATCGAAGTGGTCGTGCAGTTGCAACGCTCTGATGCTTCGACGATTTAACGATTTAGCCATTCGTTTATGACTTCGCCAAAAGTTTTGATTGCCGATTCCATTTCGCAGCGCGGAGTCGATGAGCTTACCCGCGACGATATGCTGGACGTTTCGGTTCAAACAAAGCTAAGCCCGGTGAAGTTGATCGAAATTATTCCGGAATTCGCGGCGTTGATCGTTCGTAGCGAAACGAAAGTGACCGGAGAAGTACTGAATGCCGCAAAAAAAATGCGCGTCGTCGGGCGTGCCGGGGTCGGCGTAGATAATGTCGATGTTGAAACGGCAACGCGGCGCGGCGTGCTCGTGCTCAATGCCCCCGGCGGCAACACGGTTTCAACAGCGGAACACGCATTTTCGCTTTTGCTTTGCGTTGCGCGAAAAATTCCGCAAGCGGACGCGAGTCTGCGTGGCAAAAAGTGGAGCAGAAAAGATTTCGAAGGTGTCGAGCTCTACAACAAAACACTCGGCGTTATCGGCATGGGGCGGATTGGAAGCGAACTGAGCCGGCGCGCCATCGCCTTTGGGATGCGGGTTGTGGCTTACGATCCCTATCTCTCGGCCGCGCGCGCACGCAGTTTGCAGGTCGAACTGGTAGAAGAGCTCGACGATCTGCTTGCAAACGCGGACTTCATTTCGTTGCACCCGCCGCTCACTAACGAAACGCGTCACCTTCTGGACGCGACGCGCATTTCAAAAACGAAACGCGGCGTTCGCATCATCAATTGCGCGCGCGGCGGTTTGATTGATGAAACGGCGCTGGCTGCGGCGTTGCAAGATCGACATGTTGCTGCCGCCGCGCTCGACGTGTTCGAAATCGAACCGTTGCCGGATGAGTCGCCGCTGCGCGTCGCGCCGAATTTAATTCTGACGCCGCATCTTGGCGCTTCCACCGCCGAAGCGCAGGAAAGCGTCGGGATTGAAATTGCGCAATCGATCCGGGCCGCACTCCTCGAAGGAACAATTCGCAACGCAGTGAACATGCCGAACCTCGACGCGAAAACATTATCGGTCATCGGCCCGCATCTGCGATTCGGAGAAAAGCTCGGCCGGTTTCTCTCGCAAGTTGCGCCAAGGCGCGTGGATGAGTTGAAAATTAATTACAGCGGCAAAGTGAACGAACTCGATACCGGGCCGATCACCCGCTCGGTCTTGAAAGGTTTTCTCCAAAGCGCCGGCGGCGCTGACATCAACGAAGTGAACGCGCCGGCGTTCGCTGAAAGTCTCGGATTAAAAGTAACTGAGACGCGATTGAGCGCGGCCGGCGATTACACCGATCTGGTTGAGTTGTCCGCCGATGCGGAAGGAAAAACCGTTTCGGTTGGTGGCGCATTTTTCGGCGCGACGCCGCGCATTGTGAGCGTCAACAGTCGCCCGGTGGAGGCACGGCCACACGGTGTTATTCTCGTTCTCGAAAATACGGATCGGCCGGGAATCGTCGGCCGCATCGGAACATTACTGGGCGAGCATGATGTAAACATCGCCACCATGTCGTTGAGCCGAAATCAGGCGGGCGGCACCGCGCTCACGATTTTGAATTTGGACAACGCGCCGAGCGAGCAATTGCTGCGAGAAATCCGGGCCGGCGGCGACATTCATTCCGCTCAAGTCATTCAATTGTGAGCGTCGACATGGCTCTATGTCGATCCTAGCAGGTACTAATTCCAAGACCTGGGCCGGCGCGATCTTTGTTGTTAGTGTGGCCGCAGTTTTATATTTCCTCACTGCCGCCCGCGACATCGTTGTCGGCGACTCGCCGGAATTGATTACGGCCGCAGTGACTTTGGGAGTCGCGCATGCGCCGGGTTACCCGCTGTTCACCATGCTCGGGCATCTTTTCAGTCTGCTCCCGTTCGGCTCGCTTCCGTCTCGAGTGAATTTACTTTCGGTGACATGCGACGCGCTCACGATTGGCGTCGTCTATTTCAGCGCATTCCGCCTCACGAAGTCGCGGTTTGCTGCTGCGGTTGCAGCTTTGGTTCTCGCCGTTAATCCCACGTTCTGGGAGTGGTCGCTCGCGGCTGAGGTTTTTCCGCTAAATAATTTGTTGGCCGCGGTGCTGATTCTGTTGCTGGTCACGTGGCACGAACACCCAGAACGCACCGGTTTTTTAGTCGCAGCGTTTTTTGTCGCCGGACTCGCGCTCACAAATCACCAAACAATCGCGCTCCTGGGTCCGGCGTTTTGTTTTGTTCTGTGGCGGCGGCGATCGATTTTGCGGCCTCGTCTTCTCGCGATCGGCATCGCTGCGTTCGTCATCGGACTTTTGCCGTACGCGTACATCCCGTGGGCGTCGGCCCATCATCCTGCCCACAATTGGGGGAACGTCTCTTCGTTTCGCGATCTCGTCGGCCTGATTACTCGACGAAGTTATGGGTCAGCTCGACTCGTCGCGACGGCCGGCTATTCCGGCGGATCGCCATGGGCTAGACTCGCAGAGCTTGGCATTTCTTTCGGACCGGTCGCGGGATTACTCATCATGTTGGGCGCGATCCAAGTTTTTCAGCGCGCGCGTTGGTATTTTTGGTTCAGCCTGATCGCATTTATTTTCGCGGGCCCGTTTTTTGTCTGGATCAGTAACCTGAACCTGAGCACGGCGCCGTCTGCGCTTTTTGTTCTGCAGCGATTCTTTCTGCTGTCGCAAGTCATCCTGGCCCCGTTTGCCGCATTTGGCGTCCTCGCGCTTGCGCAATTCGTTACAAGGTCTATCGCTTCAACGCCGTCGTTGGCTTTGCGTGTCGTTACCGCAACTTGTCTCGCTGCAGTTCTGATTACTGTGGCAACAAGTTATCGCCGCATCGATCAGAGCCGAAATTTTATCGCCCGACACTTTGCCGAAGACGTATTCAACACGGTCCGGCCACATTCAATCCTGCTGGTCAGCGGCGATGGCCTCGCTTTTCCGCTGATGTATCTCCAAAAAGTTGAGAACGTCGGCAACGAGACAACTCTCGTCGTAGTTCCACTTCTGCTTGGCAATTGGTACGTGCGTCAGTTGCGCGAACAACATCCTGACCTCGCCCTCCCTTTTGATCGCTACGATCCTCTGAGCACTAACATAAAGATTTTCGTGGAGGCCAATTCCAGCCGCACGATTGCCATTGCCGGGACGATCGGAAATGATCACAGCCTCGACGCGGATTATTGGCCGTACCAACAAGGTCTCTTAATTGTGGTCAGGCCGAAATCGCGCGACGTGCCGCTGGGTACTTTGCTCGCTGAGAACGAACAATTGCTTGCTAGTTGTCGTCCTCCAGCACCGGGGACACTCCGCGCGAATACTTTCGAAGGGGACATCCTTTCCCTTTATGCATATCCGGCATTCAACATTGGCGGCACTTGCGAGCGCGCCGGCTTGAAAGCGGAAGCCCGGACTTGGTACCAGCGCGCGCTTGCGATCAATCCGCAGTTTCCGAAAGCGCGCGAAGCGCTGGCCCGACTGGAACATTGATTCGCATCGAGTAACTGTCATCTGTCATGGCAGTGCCGCGACAAATCCAGATCGTTAGCGCTTTCGCAGCGCTTTATTTGATTTGGGGCTCGACCTATCTCGGAATTCTTTTCGCCATTCAATCGATCCCGCCATTTCTGATGGCGGGCGCACGCTTTTTTTTCGCCGGCCTCATCATGTTCGTGATCGCCCGAACTCAAGGGTCGCTAAGATCGACATGGGCGGAGTGGCGGACCTCCCTCATTGTCGGCGCCTGTTTGCTGTTAGGCGGAAACGGCGGCGTCACCATTTCGGAAAAGTTTATTGAAACCGGACTCGCCAGTTTGATCGTCGCGACCGTTCCGATTTACATCATTTTGCTTGGCTGGCTGTTCGGGATGACGCCGCGACCAGGTGGAATTGTCTGGCTCGGACTTGCCGGCGGATTTTTAGGCGTCGGAATTTTGCTCGGCCCGGCGTTGCGATTTTCCGGCGGCGGCAATAGCCATCCGCTCATCGGGATGTCGATCTTGCTGGTCGGATCGTTCCTTTGGTCGGCCGGCTCGCTCTATTCGCGCACGGCAAAGCATGCCGCGTCGCCTTTTCTCGGTGCAGCTCAACAAATGTTTTGTGGCGGTTTGCTTTTGATGCTGACCGGATTGTTTCTTGGCGAGCCGAAACATTTTCACCCGTCCGCCATCACAGGTCTATCGTTAGGCGCGTTTGTCTATCTCGTGCTGATTGGCGCAATCGTCGGCTACACCGCCTATTTTTGGCTGCTCCGAAATTGCGATCCGGCCAAGGTGGCGACTTACGCTTACATAAATCCAATCGTGGCCGTCTTGCTCGGCGCGTTGTTCGCCCACGAAGTCGTGACGTTGCGAACAGTGCTGGCTGCAGCATTGATCATCGGGTCGGTCGCGCTCATCATCACTGTTCAACAATTGAAGCCGAAAGCGCTGCCGCCAATCACGGCTGCAATCGAAACCGAATGCGCGCGATGAACTCCAAACAAGATCGACAGGAGACAGTCGAAGTCGTGAAGCGCAACTGGCGCGCGGAAGTGGAGACGGCGCAAGTTTATCGTGAGCTCGCTGCGCGCGAGGTTGATGAGAAACGCAAAGGCATTTTGAATCGGATGGCGGAAGCCGAGGAACGCCACGCGCAACGTTGGGCAAAAAAACTGGCCGACCTCGGCGAACCGATTCCGACAATTCCGGATTCGTTAGGCCGGCGCTTGCAACGCTGGTTGAATCGCGCGCTCGGGACCGAAATCGCAATCCGTCGAATGGAAGCGGCGGAAGAAAAACACGAAGCCGCGTTTCGCGATCAACGCGAGCGCGTTCTCGCCGGCGAACACGACGTGAAAGATTTTCTGCGCGAAAGCGCGGTCGAAGAAAAAGCGCACGCGCGCGCGCTTCAGACAATGGTGCCGCAGCTCGGCCCGCGCACGGTGCTCGACACCATTCTGAAACGCGAACGCTGGCATGGGCGCGGTGGCAGTTGGGTGGCCGACGCAATTTATGGAGTGAACGATGGACTCGGCGCCGTATTCGGAATTGTCTCCGGCGTCGCGGGTGCGACGAACAATCAGCAACATTACGTCCTGATCTCGGGTCTCGCGGGAATGTTGGCGTCGTCGTTGTCGATGGGCGCCGGCGCGTACCTGGCCGTGAAAAGCGAACGCGAGGTTTACGAGGCGGAGATCGCGCGGGAAAAAGCCGAAGTCGAAGAAAATCCCGAAGAAGAGATCGAAGAAATGTCGCTCTTCTACCAATTACAAGGATTCAACGCTGAAGAAGCGCAGAGAATGGCGGAACGATTGGCCGAGCAGCCGGACCAAATGGTGCAGGCAATGGCGCAGAGCGAGCTTGGACTTTCTCAACAACACTTTGGCAAACCGTGGACCTCCGCATTTTCAGCGGCAGTCTCCACCGCCATCGGCGCGTTTATTCCGATCATTCCTTTCTTTTTTATGAGCGGCGTCCCGGCGATCGTCGCGGCTTTCGTCATTAGCATCATTGCGCATTTCGCCGTCGGCGCCTTGAAATCACTGATCACGATTCGCTCCTGGTGGGCGTCGGGATTGGAAATGACGATCGTCGGCGTAATCGAAGCCGCCGTCACCTACAGTCTCGGCCTCGCCTTCGGCGCGATCAGCTAACGTCGACAATCACCGATCATCACGTGACTAGGCTTAGGCGCACCTTTATTTTGCAGGTTGAAAGGAAAGGACACATTTTGATTTGGGTAACAAAACTACTTCATACCGTTGCCCTTCTTTCGGATATCGCGGATAGAAGAACAAGTTGTGCGATTCGTCCCAAAACCGAGCAGCAGAATCCCATTCTTGGGACGTTGGTGAAATCGAAAATTTCGCAGTGGCCAATAAAACACTGATCAGAAGCAACTTGTAGCGCCAAGCCGCGTTTGGCATATGCTTTGCATATTAACGCGGCGCGACCATTCTGTTCTACGTCGCTTCGGCTCAACCTCATATGAATTTACGTTTAATTGCTCTCTTCGTCACTGGTGTCGCGTTGATTTCAGCGTCGGCAGAAACTCAGGATCAGAAAACGCCAACACTCGAAGAGTTGGTAACAAAAAACACTGAGGCCAAAGGCGGCGCGGATGCGTTACGCGCCTTGCAATCGCTCAAGCTCACCGGAAAACTGATCGTGGATGAGGGCCAGCTTCAGCTCGCCTATCTTCAAACAAAAAAGCGTCCCGGCGAGATTCGCAGTGAGTTCACACTGCAAGGTATGACCGCCGTTCAAGCCTACGACGGCAAAGAAGGATGGAAGATATCGCCGTTCCAAGGCCGCAAAGATCCGGAAAAAATGTCGGCTGACGATGTGAAGCCGTTGATGGAAGATGCCGAAATCGACGGACCGCTGGTGGATTGGAAAACGAAAGAGAGCAAGCTCGAGTATCTCGGAAGAGAAGATGTCGATGGAACGTCGGCCTACAAAATCAAAGTGGTCCGCAAGAATGGCGACGTGAGTTTCGTTTATCTCGATCCGGATCACTTTCTCGAGATTCGGATTTTAACTCAGCGGATTAAACACGGCGCCCAGGAAGAAGTGGAAACGGACGTCGGCGACTACGAAAAAATCGGCGGCGTGTTTGTTCCGTTTTCGATCGAGGCCGGGCGCAAAGGCGATCCGGACAAACAAAAAATCGTCATCGAAAAAGCTGAAGCCAATGTGCCGATCGAGGACGCGATCTTTCATTTTCCGACAACAGCTACGAAATAATTCTTTTCAATCATGCGCTTACAAAAGTTTTTCTCAGTCGGTTTCGAAGTGAAATCGCTGCCGCGATTTATTTGGTCGGAGCCCTCATCGTCGTCTTCTCCCTCGGGAAGAAGGAACCGCCTCTCCCTGTGGGAGAGGATTGAGGTGAGGGAAACTCTTTCTGCACTAACGCTCGCTGTTGCGATTTGCCTTGCCGCGACTAGTTCGCCCGCGCAGCAGCCGACATTCAGTTCCGCGACCATTTCCGGCTTGGGCGCGCGCAATATCGGCTCAGCCGCGATGAGCGGACGCATCTCAGCGATTGCCGGAGTCCACGAACCGTCTGGAAAAATCACCCTCTTTGTCGCCGCCGCCAGCGGCGGCGTTTGGAAATCGGACGATGGCGGCACCCGATATCGCCCAGTGTTTGACGAGCAGGATGTGCAATCGATCGGCGCGATCTCGATCGATCCGAGCAACGGCAAAAATGTTTGGGTTGGGACCGGGGAGTCGTGGACACGCAACAGCGTTGCGATCGGCGACGGAATTTATAAATCCAGCGACGGAGGCGAAACTTGGAACCACGTTGGATTGGAAAAATCGGAGCGCATCGGGCGGATCGCGGTGACTCCCGGAAAGAGCGATACGGTTTTCGCTGCAGTGCCGGGCGCGCTCTGGAGCGATTCAGCGGATCGCGGTCTCTACAAGACAAGCGACGGCGGCAAAACATGGAAACAAGTTCTAAAGGGAGCAAATCTCTCCACCGGCTGCACTGATGTCGCGATCGATCCGACGAATCCCAACACCATGTTCGCCTGCATGTGGGATTTCCGGCGTAAAGGCTGGGAATATCGTTCCGGCGGCGACGGACCCGACAAGCCTTCTGCGAGCGGATTGTTTCGCTCAAACGATGGTGGCGAGACTTGGACTGAAGTTACGCCGGAAGCTAACAAAGGTTTTCCGAAAAAGCCTTATGGCCGGCTAGCGGTCGCAATCGCGCCTTCAAATTCAAAACGCGTTTATTGTTTTGTGGAATCGCCGGCGAGCGCGCTGTTCGTTTCCGATGATGGCGGCGCGACCTGGGAGCAGCGCGACAAAAGCAATTGGATGGTGTGGCGTCCGTTTTATTTCGCGCGGCTGGTTGTCGATCCAAAAAATCCCGACCGGCTTTTCAAGCCCGACGGCGCGCTGATTTTGAGTGAAGATGGCGGAAAGAGTTTCGCTATGGTTGGCGGTTTCCAGGGAAGTCACGGTGACGACCACGATGTTTGGATCGACCCGACGAATCCGCAGACCGTGTTCGCCGGAGATGACGGCGGGATGTGGTATTCCTACAACGGCGGAAGCAAATGGTGGAAAGGCGAGAATCTTCCTGTCTCACAATTTTATCACGTGAGCGTTGACGACGAAGATCCGTATCGGGTCTACGGCGGCCTTCAGGACAACAGTTCGTGGGTGGGCGATTCGCAATATCCGGGCGGAATCACCAATCATCGTTGGGAAAATATGTATGGTGGCGACGGATTCTGGATGTTCCCAGACCCGGCGGATGCCGATTACATTTACGCGGAATATCAGGGCGGCGAAATCGCGCGAGTCAACCGCCGGACCCACGAAGCGCGCAACATTAAACCGCGGCCGAATTACAACGAGAAGCTGCGTTATAATTGGAATACGCCGATCGCGCTTTCGCCTAACGAGAAGGGAACGGTTTACATCGGTGCGCAGTTTTTATTTCGCTCGCGCGATCACGGCCAAAACTGGGAGCGCATTTCGCCCGATCTGACCACAAACGATCCGCAAAAACAAAAGCAGGAACAGTCCGGGGGCGTGACGGTGGACAATTCGTCTGCGGAAATGCACACCACGATTTATTCGATCAGCGAATCGCCCAAAGACAAAAATCTGATCTGGGTTGGGACCGATGATGGCAATCTTCAGGTCACCCGCGACGCCGGAAAAACCTGGAACAACGTCGTCAGTAATATTCCCGGCCTCGCGAAAAATTCCTGGGTGAGCTGGGTGCAAGCCAGCAACTTCGATGCAGGCACGGCCCACGCCGCGTTTGATCGACATACATTCGGCGACATGTCGCCGTACGTTTTTCGCACGACGGATTACGGGAAAACGTGGACGCCGCTCGTCAATGCGCAGGATGCCAAAGGCGTTCGCGGTTACGCGCATGTGATTAAGGAAGATTTGGAGACACCGGATCTGCTTTTTCTCGGGACCGAGTTTGGTTTGTGGGTGTCCATCGATGGCGGAAAAAACTGGGCCCAGTTCAAAGGCAATCATTTCCCGGCCGTCGCCGTTCGCGATTTGGCGATTCAACCGCGCGAGAATGATCTTGTCCTGGCGACGCACGGCAGGGGCATTTGGATCGTCGACGACATTGTCCCGCTTCGTAACCTAACGAATGATGTAACCTCACAGGATGTTGCGTTCGTTTCCGCGCGGCCGGTGCAGCAACGCATTGAAGGAAGTGGCGGTTGGGCCAACGGCGACGCCGTGTTTGTCGGTGACAATCCGCCGGACGCTGCGGTCATTACGTATTATCAGAAAACGCGTCATCTGTTTGGAAAATTGAGAATCGAAATCCTCGATTCAGCTAAACGCGTCGTCGATGAAGTTCCGGCGAGCAAACGGTCGGGGTTGAATCGGGTAACTTGGAGCATGCGCGAAAAACCGCCGCGCGTCCCCCCCGCCGCGCAAATTGCTGGCGCTGGCACACGCGGTCCTCGTCTTGTTCCCGCCGATTACACGGTTCGCCTGACAAAAGCCGGAAAAGCGTACGAGACCAAGTTCACGGTCGGCTTGGATCGGCGCGCCAAATTTACGCTGGAAGATCGCAAGGCGCAGTACGACGCGGCCATGAAGGTGCACGCGCTCTTCAACGACGAAAGCGCCTTGATGGACCGGATTTTGGTCTTGCGACGCGACGTGACAAAAGCCTCTTCAACGATTTCAGAAAATGATCCGTTGAAAAAGAACATCAAAGCCTTCGATGACAAGATCGAGAACGTGCGCAAGAAAATCGTCGCAACGAAAGAAGGCGGCGCCATCACCGGTGAAGAACGATTGCGCGAACACACCGATCAGCTTTACGGCGCATTGCTGAGCTTTGAGGGCAAGCCGGGCGATTACCAGCTCGCTTACATCGACGCGCTGCGCCACGAGTTGCAGGACGTCACGAAAGACTTCGATCAGTTGCTGACGAAAGATCTGCCGAGCTTGAACGATTCGCTCAAATCAAAGGATCAACCGACAATTTCGGCCCCGCCGCCGAAGGTCGCGATCAGTGAAACGCAATTCGGTTCAGGAACAACTGCGATTCCCGTGCTTCGAGACTGAGGAAGAGGAGCAGCAGTGTCGCTCAGCGGTAGAAACCGTGAAACTGATAGCCGCCGTCTTCGAGAAGGATCGTCTCGACTTCCCACAAAGCAGTGAATGAGTAATTTTGGCCGGGCACCAGATCGATGGTGCGATGCGTAAACTTCGTTTTGCCGTAGGGAGATGGGGTATCAGTAACACTCAGCTGATGATGACCTGGCCGCACAATGGCTCGATAACCTTCACCACGTGAAAGCGTCGTAATCGGAATCCCATCAATGTAGATACTCAGGCCTATGTCGTTGCCGAAATCTGCCGATCGCCAAATTGTGAGTCCACTGTTGCCCATCAATTCGCTTCGTGAGTAATCGTAACCACTACCAGCTGAAACTGCTGCCACGATGGCGAGATTGATTGCCGCAAAAAGAAGAACGATCAGCTTGCCGCCCGAGTTGTAGTTTTTCATAAGGGGACCTCCTCGCGTCGCAATCATTCAACTGCGGCGTTGCCAAATAGTATCGGAAACAATCGCCGAAGCCAAGATTTTTTCCTTCAGACCCTAGCACATTCCAAATCCGAGCGGACAATGCTTGATGAAAGCCGAGATCGACGTGATAATCTTTCTCCGATTTCGGGGGTATAGCTCAGTTGGTAGAGCGTCTCGTTCGCAATGAGAAGGTCAGGGGTTCGAATCCCCTTACCTCCACATTTAGCTTGGCAAATTCCGGCAACTGATTCTCCATTCCACCAGCCTCAAATCTATGAAATCAAAGACTTACCTTATTGCCGCGGCTATTATTGCTCCCCTCGTTTTTTCCTTATCACTTGCTGCACAGACGACGACAAAATCGAGTTCTGCTTCCCCATCGCCCACGGCATCGACATCGCCAGGCAAGCAGGCGAATCGACCAATTCCTTTCCACGGGATGGTTTCAGCAGTCGATCAGAAGAACAAAACGTTCACGATTAGCGGCAAAGAAGCGACGCGGGTTTTTAAAGTCACGAACAAGACGGGCATCATGAAAGGCGCAGCGGCCGGAACAATGAAGGACATTGCTGATAATGAAGAAGTGAGCGGCGCTTATTGGAAAAACCCAGACGGCACTTTGGAGGCAAAATTTGTAAAGCTTGGACCGACAGAAAAGAAAACTGCGAGCCCGGCGCCAAAAGCGTCGACGACGCCGAAGTCTTAAGTCTGCATCATAAGATCGACACCGAACCCGACAATCAGCAATTGGTCGGTCAGACTACAAAAAAGAACTGGCCTGATATTACCGCGATCATTCTGCTCGTTGCACTGATCGCGGTCTGTTGGTGCTACGCCAATTCTATGTACGCCGTGGCGGACTGGAATCTCCCGACCACTTACGACGGGCCTTATGCGGGAAGAGACAAATCCGATATCCTTGTCTATTCAGCTTTCGTCCGGGCTGCTCGGGACGGCCACTTCGCGCCGTTTCACACCAAGTTTGTTCCCGAACTCGGCGCGCCTTATGGGGCGAATTGGAACGACTGGCCGTATCTCGAGTACGTTCCACTTTACTTAATTGGTGTTTTAGCGCGGGTCGTTGGAATATTCGCAGCGCTAAACGTCGCTTTAATTCTATGGCATACGCTAGCGGGAATCACATTTTATTTCGTTGCTCGGTATCATAAGATCGACATTCTCTGGTCGTTCGCCGCCGCGCTCGCATTCGGGCTCGCGTCCTTCATTTTTTCCGAGTCGCCGGATCATCCGATGGTCGCTTTGTGCTGGCATGTTCCTTTATTTCTGGTGGTCTGGCGCTGGCTCTCCGATCCATCCGGAATTAAACCGGGTTCGAAGCACTTCTGGTTCGGAATGGCCGTTGGATTTTTGGCCGGACTCCTGAATCCGTATTACTTCGCGGTTTTTTGCCAAATCGTTCTGCTCACAGCGGCAGTAATGTTGATTCGCACCCACAAGTTGAATCATCTGATTTCGGGTCTGTCGTTTATCACGGCCACCGCGTTGGGCCTTGTCTTGATAAACCTTAGCCCTTGGCTCTACCAAATTCGTTCTGGTCGCAATCAAGGAGCCGTTGTCCGCGAATTTCAGTGGGTTGAAATCTATGCCCTGAAGGCCCTCGATCTTTTCGTGCCGCCGCTCAACCATCACTGGGAGACGTTTCGCAACTTTGCCCAATGGCGCGCACACGTTGCGATACTGCACGATGAGGGATCGTACCTCGGAATCGTTGGGACAGGTGCGCTGTTGCTGTTGTTGCTGAGCGCGATTCGCGCCGCCATCAGCCGGAATTCATTGCACCTCCCCGCGGCTGCCTTCCAAGTGCTTTGGATCTTTTTGTTTTTCACTACTGGCGGGTTGAACGCGATCGCGGCCGCAGCGGGGTTTTCTTACCTGCGAGCCGGTTGCCGGCTGAGTATTGTTATTTTAGCCATTTCACTCCTTTACGCTGCCGACTGGCTGACACGTCGACGCACGCGACCGCAATTTTCCGCTGTCGCAGCTGGAGTCTGCTGCGTGATCATTCTCTTCGATCAAGTCCCGACGCCGCCTTCGCTGGAAGAAAAGAGCGCAATAACGCGCCACATAACGTCCGATGAAAAATTTGTCGCCGAAATAGAATCCACTTTTCCCGAGGGCGCGATGGTCTTCCAAATCCCGGTAATGGACTTTCCGGAATCTCCTCTGCGCACTGAAAGTTCATACGACCATCTCCGGCCTTACCTTTACACTCGCCATCTTCGGTTCTCGTTTGGTTCAATGAAGGGACGTCCACGCGAACAATGGCAACACGATGTGGAGAAGCTGTCCTTGCTGGACGCTGTCGCCGAAGTTAAGAGACGCGGCTTCAGTGCGCTGTGTGTCAGTCGCGTCGGTTACCCGGACGGGGCACGCGAGCTAGAGCAAAATCTACGGCTGCTCGGATACAATGAAGAGATTCAGAGCGCCGAGGGCGATTTGTTCTGCGTCCGGCTCCAGTAGGTCGCGTCACTCGTCGTGGTGAGAAGCTTTCACCGCCACGCGAAGATCGGAGACGAAGTTTTTATATTCGCGATGGCGCGATTCTTCATCTGGCTGCCGCAACAGCGACGAAGGATGGACCGTGGCCACGACTTTGGGCGCGAACTTTGAAGAAAGAACTTTCCCGCGCTCGCGCGTGACTCGAAACGAAGGCCCGAAGATCGCCTGACCAGCCGTCGAGCCGAGAACGACAAGCAATTTCGGCCTAACGAGTCGCAACTCCGCTTCGAGCCAAGGGCGACACGCTGCGACTTCCCGCGAGTTCGGTTTCTGATGGATGCGACGTTTGCCGCGTGGCTCCCATTTGAAATGTTTGACCGCATTGGTGACGTAAACTTCTTTGCGATCGATCCCGGCTTCTTCAAGAGCTCGATCCATGATTTTTCCGGCTGGTCCGACGAACGGTTTGCCGGCCACATCTTCGTAATCGCCGGGTTGCTCACCGACCAACATCATCGGCGCTTTTTTGGGGCCTTCGCCGAAAACGGTTTGCGTTGCGCGTTTGTACAGGTGACAGGCCGTGCAATTCCGCGCGGCCTCTCGCACGGTCGAGAGGCTCGATGAGTCCGGGGGCGTCGCCGGTCGCGCGTATTCGTCGGTTTTCGTCGGCATCTTTCCTTAATAAATCGCAACTCATGCGCGATTCGTCTTTATTCATAGCGATGATGATTCTGGAAACTTCACGCTTACTTTGCGGCCATTCCGCCAAGACGATGTCGATCTTTTATCCGGGTTAATCGCGAACCAGGATTTCATGCGTTTCTCGCTCGGGGTTTATACACGCGAGCAGACGCTCGGAGTTCTGGAAAAAGTTCTGGCGCGGCAAAATGCAAACATGCCGTCGCTCTTTGCGGCGATGCTCCGAAGCAATGGAATGTTGCTCGGCTATTGCGGTTTTGAAAAAATCGGAATGAGTTTGAAGAAGCAGACTATCCATCGAGGCTTTCTGACAAACGTGTTCTCTCGGTCTCGCGCGCGATGGGGAAAAGAGAGTGCCGCTTGATGAATTCGCGCGCGAGGGAGCGGTAAGCGCTGGCGCCGACTCCGCTCGGGTCGTACTCGAGAATCGATTTTCCGAAGCTCGGCGCTTCACTTAAGCGCACGGTCCGAGGAATGACCGTTCTATAAACGCGCTCGCCGAAATGCTGCCGCACTTCGTTTACGACTTGTTCGCTCAAATTCGTCCGACTGTCGAACATTGTCATGACAATGCCGCCGATCTCGACCTGATCGTTCGCGCCTGAATCGCGCACTTGCTCGACCACGCGCACGATTTTGACCAAACCTTCGAGCGCAAAATACTCGCACTGGATCGGCGTCAGGATCTCGTCGGCCGCGGCCAGCGCGTTGGTCATGAGAATGCCTAACGACGGCGGGCAATCCAAAAGGACGAGATTAAACGTTTCGTCCGAACGAAAGGTAGACAATGTCCTGGCCAGACGCGTGAGATGGTCCGGCATTCGAGCAATCTCAACTTCCGCGCCGGCGAGATCGAGATCGGCGGGAATGATAAATAGCTGATTGAGGCGAGTCGGCAATATTTTGTTCGCGATGGACGCACCGCCAAGAAGCGATTCATATATGCTCTCGCCTTCCACTTCGTGCATTCCGAGCGCGCTGGTCGCGTTCGCCTGAGGATCGAGATCAATTAAGAGAACGCGCAGTTTTTTTTCCGCCAAAGCGACGCCGAGATTCACCGCGGTCGTTGTCTTCCCGACTCCGCCTTTTTGATTTGCGATCGCGACAATTTTCATGAACGCGGGACAATTAATGTGCGCAGCTCAAAGCTGTGGCGACCATTCGATTCTTTCCAAAACAAATGTTCCGGGTCAGGCAACATTTCCGTTACTTCGATCTCGCCCGCTTTAATGAGCCAGCGGTGGAAAATTTCCAGAAACAAATAGCTCTCAAGATCGACAAAGACTGGCTTGGTATCTTTGTCGCGACCTTCCGCCCCGCTCCGACGCAAGACTTGCTCGGTCGGACGAATGTAAATAAAGCGGGGTAAATTTCTTTCGGCGCGCAATTTTTCAACGGCGACGACCAAGTGATTTGATACGCCGGTGTAATTGCCAGGGATCAAATCGTGGGCTTTCACGGTCCAGCTGCGACGTTGCACAATCACCTTCCCGCAACGCAAACGAGGTGTCTGCGGAGCCATTCCAAATTGAAATGGATGAAAGCCGAGCGGAATCACCCACGCACGCGCAAACGATCCGAGATGTTCGTGATTGTCGATCCTGCGCACACAAACGTCACCGGTTGCTTCATCGATATAAACTTCCGCATCCGCCGGTGAAGTCTTTTTCCATTTTGGGTGCCCACGTTGCGGCGCGACGAAGTTTGCAAGCTCCGGGATCGCATCGAACAAACGCACGGTGGTATGCGCGGTGAAATCGGCTGCGAAAAAACCGAAGTGAAAATTCGGCCGACTGAACGTCGTGCTCGTTAACGCGCGACTGAGCGTTTCTTTGTCCGGGCAACTCCAGAACATGCAATGATGAAGCATTGCGATTGGCGGATGAAGCTCGGCCAGTATCCATTGATAATCGCCGCGCTCGATCGCTTCAATTGAAGTCGCGGCCAATTGCAGATCGGCTGACGGATAAGTGTATTCGTCGAATTTCGGATAATCGAAATTGTCCCGCACGACATGACAATCCCCGGCCGTAAGTTCGTATTCACTAAGATCAACACGTGGCTGCAAGCGTTTCCGAAAGGCAGCTTTCACTTCTTGAAACGCCATGACTGCGAGCGCGACCAGGCCTGGTCCGGTCAGCGGGAGTTTCGCCGCTTCGCATGCTTGCAAGAATTCGGGCAACGGCATGACTCCGCTTTTTGCCCCGGCCCTTTCCATGATCCCGCGCAAACCGGCGGCGACGCGAGAAGCAATGAACGCATAGCTGTCGCGCCAGAGGTCGATCCACGGTTCGGCCGGAGTGACGACTTCATCGATCAAGCTTTCGTTAATTTCGAAATGACATTCGCGAAAACATTCTTCGCCGATGGGATTGCTCGCGGCGTAGAGAAAACGGTCGCCATGTTTTGGTGCAGCGCCGATTGATTGCAAAGACGTTTGCGCTTCGTCCAGAATCGATTGTCGATCTTGTGTGTCGGTCGTCGCGACAAATTTCTGCGGGAGAACGACTAATGCCTCCAAAATCGACAGCCATTTGTCGCGAGCCGGACTTGGAAGCCAATTTTTCACGTCCTCGAGCAAAATTTCCACAGCGTGCGGTTCAAGCGCGGGCACGGTTAGCTTTGGATTTGAGTTTTCCGGATCGGCGTTAATCGCCGCCGCGACGGCGTGAGCAGTCCATCGTTCCAGGAATGCTTCGCGTTTTGCGATACCCGGCTCCGGCTTCAATCCGACTCCGGAAACGTTTTTGCCAATTTTGCCCCAACCGGAAGGTCCGAACTCACTAAACGTGTCGTTTTTCGCCGCGATGCGTTGAAGATAAAGCACGAGGTGGCGCTCACGTTCGCGGCTGCGCGAGTTGCGTGCGGGAAGCGCAGCATCCGGATTGATTTCCAACAAAGACGAAATGCGGTCACGCATTCCTTCCGCACCAAAGATCAAATAGCGCGGCAAAATCGTGCGGGCGGAACCGAGCAATGATCTTCGGGCGGCGTCGAGCTCGTCGTGAAGCGTTATCGCCAAGCCCTTCTCATCGCCCGGGTCGATTTTCTCTTGCGTAACCAGCAGATCGCGAACCGTGTTGGCGGTGACAGGAGTGGCCAAACGTTCGACCGTGTCGAACGGCGCGCCAGCTAAACGAATCAAAAAAATTGGCGCGACGCGGTATGACACGCGTTCAGCAAAACCAAACGCGGGGGAACTGACAAGTGAAACCGCGCGGGAAGGCCGGCTACGGCAGGTGCGAATCAGCCGACCATTTAACTCGCCGAGAGCGGGAGACGAATCGTGAAAACTGTGCCCACGCCGTGGGTGCTGTCTACTTTGATTGAGCCGTTATGGTCTTCGACAACTTTTTTGGTGATATAGAGGCCCAACCCGGTGCCGCTCTTGGCCTGCTTGGTTGTGAAATAAGGATCGAAGATTCTAGGGAGTTGCGTCGGTTGAATCCCAGCACCCGTGTCTTCGATGCGAAGATCGACATAGAAATCTTTTTGCGCGCAGACAACCGTGACTTTTCCTTTCTTGTCGGCGGAAGCTTGCACCGCATTGACGACCACGTTCTGAATAGCGCGGCTGATTTGTACAGCGTCGCCTAAAAGAGTGCAGGGGTCTTGGCAGATGGTGACGTTGAGCTCGACGCCGCTTTCGGTCGCCATTGGCGCAATTCCTTTCAGGACTTCGCAAAGAATACCCGAAACTGAAATTTGTTTGGGCGGCGAAGCTTCGACGTTGCCGTAACTCTGCCACATCGTAAGCAATTCACGACAGGTGCGCACATGTTGCTCGATGATTTTTAATTCTTTGACCGAGCTGGCGCTCTCATCCTCCTCAGATTTTTCGAGACGCCGCGCCAGCAGCTGGACATATCCCCAAACGATAGTGAGAGGATTGCCGAGATCGTGAACAAATTCCGCGGACGCTTGGCCGAGCGCGGCCAGCCGCTCTTTCTGCGCCAGTTGCTGAAGCAAACGATTGTTTAATTCTTTAATCTCGGCGGCCGCATTTTCGCTGGTCCGATGCGCGCGCGTACGTTCGACATTGCGATCAATCACCTGCTGCATTTCATGAGCATCAAACGGCTTGCTGATGTAATCGTTGGCGCCGAGTCGCAGGGCCTCCTTGGCCGTGTCGAGTGCGCCGAAACCGGTAAGCATGATGACTGAGAGATTCGGATCGATCTCGCGGATTTGACGTAGACCCTCGATCCCGCTCATTCCCGGCATCCGAATGTCCATGACAATCGTGTCCGGTTGTTTCTCTTTCAGGAGTTTGAGGCCGGCCTCGACGCAATCGGCCGTGTGCACCTGATAATTTGGTTTCAGGAGCATGCGCAAGCTTTCGCGCGGTCCCATTTCATCATCAATCACAAGGATTTGCGGGAGTTCGGTCGCGGCGGTCATAAGGCGTCGGCGGCAATTGAAGCTAGGGGCATGCCGCGGACGGGGCAGAGAAGCAAAAAAGTCAGGCGCAAATTCATCTAGCTCAGCCGGGCGAACGGTGAAGCAGAAATCGTTGGCATGCAAGGTGCAACTTGTGAATAAGTTCCCGGCTTTAGTGAATAAGTGATCTGTTTGTGGCGCAAAAAATATAATGACTGGAGTTAATGTAGCGTTTAGAATGCCGGGTGATTCGTTCGTGCCCGAAAAGATCGACAATCAGTTAACCGCCAGCCCCCCAGACTTTGCGGTGGCGAAGGCACGAACTTTCTTCACGAGGCGTTTGCGCGCACTGGAGCACCAAAAATGCTGAAGCGAAACCGCGTCGTCATCACCGGGATGGGAATTCTGGCGCCGAATGGGATTGGCAACGACGAATTCTGGGAATCGCTCGTCACCGGCCGGAGCGGGATCGGCCCAATTACGCTATTTGATGCGAGCGATCTAAAGAGCCGGATTGCCGGTGAAGTAAAAAATTTTGACCCGCACGATTACATCGAGCCGGAGTTGAAACCGAAACGGATGGCGCGTCACACCCAGTTCGCCTACGCCGCGACTATGTTGGCGCTCGAAGATGCGGGTCTCGAAATTAGCGAGGCTGATTTGCCCAGTCCGACACCTATTATTGTGGGAGTAAGCACCAGCGCGATGGACATTATCGAACGATCAATCAGTGATTTTGATCGCCGAGGAGGGAATGGCATGTCTCCAACGGCAGTGGGCGCTTTAACGCCTCAAGCGGCCGCGAATGCCATCGCTGATAGAATTGGTGCACGCGCCCATGCCGCAACAGTTTCTTCTGCCTGCCCATCCGGGTTGGATGCGGTCGCGCTGGCCGCGGACATGGTTCGATCTGGCGCGGCGGAATTGGCGATCGCGGGCGGAGCTGACGCGCCGATTACAAAACATACATTCGCCGCCTTTATTGCGACTGGGTTGAGTTCTTGTCGCAACAGAGAACCTGAGAAAGCAAGCCGGCCATTCGACATCGAGCGCGACTCAGGGGTGATCTCGGAAGGCGCGGGAATGTTTGTCTTGGAGACCTTAGAAAGAGCTGAAGCTCGAGGCGCAAAGATCTACTTGGAGATCAATGGATACGCTAGGCAAAGGGACCGCGGCCCAGACGATCCAGCTTCAGGATTGGCTGATTCGATGAGACTGGCGTTGGCAAATGCCGGCCGATCAGAAAATGACATCGATTATATTTCGGCGTATGGACCGGGCCATCCCGTTCTCGACGCAGCTGAAGTGCGTTATATTAAGGAAGTTTTTGGTGAGCGCGCTTATTCAATTCCGATCAGTTCAATCAAAGGTGTCACCGGCAATCCACTGGCGGCGGGAGGCCCGTTGCAACTGGCCGCCTGCGCCTTAAGCTTCCGCGACCAGATTATCGCGCCGACAACGAATTGCGAGCTGCCGGACCCAGAATGCGATTTAGATTTTGTGCCTTTGCGAGCAAGAAAAGCAAAGTTGGATTGCATTTTGATGAATGTCCGAGGCTTGGGAGGCAGCGCCAGTTCACTGGTGGTCTCGCGACCTAATCACAGATGATCGGCTCCACCCTCGCAATTTTGATCGCGTTGCTAACTCAGTTAGCACTGGGATTAACTGTCTTTCTAGCCAACCGGCATCGAAAGTCTAATCAGGCATTTTTGCTTTTGTCTTTAGCTGCAGCAGCATGGCTGGCCAGTTTGTATTATATACTCACCGCGACAAGTCTTCCGGCAGCACAGATTGGAATCCGCGAAGCCTCTTCGGCCGGGATTCTGATTATTGCGATGTTAAATCTTTTACGCTTGTCCATTGGCCGCGCCAACAGTGATTGGCGGAGTATTCTTGGCCAGTCGCGCGTTTGGCTAATCGTGACCGCTGCAATTATTGTCTTGTGCCAGACAAAATTTTTCCTTCAGGGGGTGCGAATATTGCGGGTTGGGAGCCAACCGACGCCAGTCCCAATATACGGCCCAGGGGTGTACATTTACGTTAGTTATTTTGTTGGCGCGATTGCTTTACTCGGCGTTACTACATGGCGCGATCTGAGACGAACTACAGGCGGCGAGCGAACAGAGATCGCATTCATATTGATCGGAGGCATTGCCGCAGTGGTAGTCTCGTTGCCACTTTCGCTTCTTTTGGGTGGGTTTTTTAGGCCGTCGCAGCTTTCTTGGTTTGCTCCATTCCGAGTCGTCTTCTTCAGCATCGTTGTCGCCTACGGAATTGCGACACGCAAAATGATGGAAGTGGGCGTCTTGCTGCGGCGACTTATTTCCTATGTGTTGCTCGCCACATATTTGCTCGCGCTTTACGCGCTGGTGTGGTGGCTAGTGGCAACTGCGCTGCGTTCTTCCGTTCCAAATGCGCATACAGTCGCACATGTAGCCGCCGCGGTTGTGATCGCCTTTGCCATGGCTCCTGCCCGCGGTATCTCCCAGCGACTGGCGGAGCGGCTTTTCATCGGTTCACATCAACTCGATTTTCGCGCAACTGTTAGTAAAGCGGCCAAAATCCTGGCGTCAGTAACGACACTGCGCGATTTGCTCGATCGTTTCGCCAACACCGTCGCCGAGGCGGTTGGCACCGAACGGGTTTTCATCCTTCTTCCAGACAAGCAGGGATTTTCGCAGCGTTATCCAATGGTCGAACCCGGGGCCCGTTATTGTTTGGAGCTGAGTCGCGACCAGGCGACGATCACCGAATTGGAATCAAATCGTGAGCCGATAGTTATGGATGAGCTGCATCGTGCGAGGCCAACGCCGCAACTTCAGCGAGTGATGCGGCAATTGGATTCGCTTCAAATTGCGCTGGCGATGGGAATTTTCGCGCGGGATCATCTGGCCGGCGTATTGTTGCTTGGGGCCCGAAAATCCGGCCGCATTTACGGCGCGACCGAACAAGGCGCCCTTCAGGTTTTGTGCGGGCAACTCGCAGTCGCGATTGAAAACGCAGAGCTTTTCACGGAAGTCCAAAACGCCAAGATCTACAACGAAACTTTGCTCGAAAATCTGACCAGCGGGGTTATTGCGGCGGGAACGGACGAACGCGTGACCGTTTTCAATAACGAGGCTGGCCAAATCACCGGATTAAACGCGCAAGAGATAGTCGACTTGGCTGCGCTTCCGCTCGAGCTGGCAGAACCGCTAATCACGACTTTGCGCACGGGCGAGAGCCAGGAAAACCGCGAGATAGCTCTGCGGGTCGGAACAGGGGACGTGATCATCCGCGCCAGTACGTCGATTTTTCACGGACAAGATCGACAAGTACTGGGGGCGCTAATGGTGTTAACGAACATCACCGCCATTAAACGCCTCGAACTGCAGATTCGCCGCAGCGACCGACTCGCCAGTCTGGGAACGCTTTCGGCAGGAATGGCGCACGAGATCAAAAATCCGCTGGTCTCGCTTAAAACCTTTGCTCAATTGCTGCCAGAGCGCTACCAGGATTCCGATTTTCGCGATACGTTTTCGAATTTGATCGGGCACGAGATCGACCGAATTGACTCGCTCGTTAATCAGCTGCTTCGTTTTGCGCGACCAGCAAAACCGATTCTCAAACCGCTCCATGCGCATGAGATTCTGGAAAAGGCGCTCACACTGGTTGGCCACCGACTCTATCAAAAAGACATTAAATTGAATCGCTCATGGCGCGCAGACACTGACACTATCCACGGCGATGCCGACCAGCTGGAGCAGGTTTTTCTCAACTTCTTTTTAAACGCAATGGATGCGATGAAAACGCATGGTGAATTGTCGGTGAAGACCGAGATCCGCTCGGACGAACAATGGGTCAGCGCCCTGACTTACATGAATGGCGAAAGTAGCGGAAATAGCGAAGCGCGCGAAGCTTTCCGGATCACGATTCGCGACAGCGGAGAAGGAATTCGCGCGGAAGATATTCCGCACGTCTTCGATCCATTCTTCACAACCAAAGATTACGGAACCGGATTAGGCTTATCGGTTGTGCACGGAATCATCCAGGAGCATGGAGGACAGATCGAAGTCGAGAGCGAACTGGAAAAGGGCACCGCGTTTCACATTTTGCTCCCGTTAGTGCGGTTTGACAGCAAGGTGGCTGCCGCATGACGCCCGCGCCGATTTGCATTTTATATACTCAGGATGCCGAGCTTGTTCGCCGGACGAGAGCATTTTTGCGCAGCATGTCGCAACTGCGGCATGTGAACGACCCCGATCGTCTCGAATCTGTGCTGCAACAAACGGGCCAGTCCGTCTTAATGATGGACTTACGCTCGAAAGAGTGCCGCGAACTAATCGATCAAATCCAAAATGAGCAGCCTGAAGTTTTGATCATTGCATTCGGTGTTGGGCAATCCGAAACGTTACGCGAAGCCGAGCAGTTTGGAATTTACGCCGCGGAAGAGATCGGCCTGGAACGACGCCGTTTTCAAGCCCTGCTCGGGCGCGCTTTCGATTATGTGAAACTTTCACAGGAAAACCGCGATTTGCGCGAGACATCGGCAATGACGCCGGAAATCTCCCGCAAGGGCGAAGCAACACAACAGCCGATCGACGTAACACGGACGTTTCCATTGCTTCGATTTCCGCGAGTCCTTCGTCGTTTGGACAATATCGAGGTGCTTGTGACAACCGTTGTCGAAGCGTTGGCCGATGCGGCCGGCGTAAGTCGCGTGGGACTTTTTTCGCGAACCCGCAAAGGAGATCCCTATCAGCTGCGCGCTGGGCTGCATTGCTTGCCCGAAACCGAAGAATTGCAGTTTGGAGAGCGCGACGCGCTGGTGCGCTGGTTTGAATCACATGCCCATCTCATTTCACGCGCCAATCTTCTTCGAACTCAAGATCACAGGCAGCGCACAATCATGCGGCGCGCGCTCGACATGTTCGGGGCCGAAGCGATCGTGCCGCTTTATGCGCGCGGCTCCATCATCGGCTGGGTTTTCTTTGGACCACGTGTCACCGGGCGGCTTTTCGATGACCGGGATCTGGAAGGCCTTACGGCGCTGGCCGAACACGTTTCGACCATTCTCGAAAATGCTCTTCTTTACGAGGAAGCGACTGTTCAAAAAACGCTGGCCGAAACACTCCTGAAATCGATTCCACCTGGCATTGTCGCCATCGATGAGGACGCCATTATTCGGTGGTTTAATCCGCCGGCGGAAAAAACTCTCGGTCTGTCGGGCACCGCCGCTTTGAATAAACCGGTTGAAAGTGTCGGCACCAGACTCGCTGGCTTGTTGCGCGAAACGCTGGAATCGAAAACGCCGATGCCGCCGCAACATTGGATCGACAATAACACGCAGCGATCGCTTTCTGTGGAGACGCGACAGCTTGCCGGCAACGGCTCGCCCCTTGGTGCCGTCGCTGTGATTCAGGATCTGACTGCGCAGGAAACTTTGCGCGAAAAACAAGCCTTGCTCGATCGAGCGACGTTTTGGACCGACTTGGCCGCGAGCATGTCTCACGAAATCCGCAATCCGCTGGTGGCGATCAAGACCTTTGCGCAACTCCTGCCGGAACGCTTCGACGACGCCGATTTTCGCAAGGAATTCAACGAGATTGTGGTAAGCGAGATCGATCGTCTGGATAAAATTATTACCCAGATCAACAATTTCGCGCATCCACCCGAGCTTGTGTTTAAACCAATCGACGTTCGGTCACCGGTCAAAAAGGGCGTGGAAATTGCCAGGTCTCGCTATGGCATCAACGGGAAAGTGGAATTGGAAACGTCATTGCCCAGCAATCTGCCGCGCGTGTTGGGCGACGAGGCGGCTCTGGCTGAAGCATTCGCCCACCTTGTCGCCAACGCCGCCGAAGCCAGCGCGGATCGCAACAAGCCGCGCATCACACTTTCGGCGAAACCAGTCCGGGAAGGACAACATCCCGCCGCGGTGGTTGTGACCGTGCGCGATAATGGCTCCGGCATCTCTCCGGAAATAAAAGAGAAAATCTTTTCACCGTTTTGCACGACCAAACCGCGAGGAATGGGTCTCGGTCTGCCGATCGTGAAACGAACGGTATTTGATCATCACGGCCGGGTAGAAGTCGATTCGACCTCAAAAGGAACGCAGGTCAGCGTGCTCTTGCCCGCAACGAGCGGCCAGGGTTAACGAAAATTTCGAGTTGCGATTTGCGCCCAGCGATTTGAGGCTTCGCAAAAGCAAATCAGCGTTTTTCCCGCGTTTATGATCGTCACTACTGCTCAACTCTACAAGGTGGCCTACGGCAAGTTTGCTATCGGCGCCTACAACATCAACAACATGGAGCAATGTCTCGGGCTTTTCCGCGGCAACGTGCAAAGCAAAGCACCGTTCATCATTCAACTCTCGAAGGGCGCGCGGAAATACGCCGACAAGCGAATGCTGGAAGCCATCATTCGCACAGCTGAGGGAATCTTTCCCGACGCAATCTTTGCGGTCCATCTCGATCATGGCGACGAAGAAGCTTGTTACGATTGCATCGCCTCCGGGTTTTATAGCTCGGTCATGATCGATGCCAGCCATGAGTCGTTTGAACAAAATGTCGCGATCACAAAACGCGTTGTGGACAAGGCGCATCCCGAAGGCATCAGCGTTGAAGCCGAGCTCGGGAGGCTGGGCGGCGTAGAAGAAGATATCAAAGTAGATGAAGGGCACGCTTGCCTGACGAATCCGGACGAGGCGGTGGAGTTCATCAAACAAACGAAATGCGACTCGCTCGCCGCCGCAATTGGGACGAGCCATGGAGCGTACAAATTCAAGGGTCAACAATCGTTGCACTTTGACGTGATTGAAGGAATTCGCGACAAGGTAAAGAAAGCGGGCCTGCCCCCCACTCCAATCGTCATGCACGGGTCATCGAGCGTTCCGAAATCGGAGGTTGAACGCATCAACGCAGCTGGAGGCAAACTCGATCCATCCGCTCGCGGCGTGAACGAGGAAGAATATCTGCCCGCCGCGAAGCTAGGCGTGACCAAAGTAAACATCGACACTGACGGACGCCTGGTTTGGACGCGCGTCCATCGCGAATTCTTCCGCGATCATCCCGAACAATTCGATTTTCGGCCGCCAGGAAAAACTTTCGTCGAGGAGTATGCCAACTTCATCGCGCACAAAAACGAGAAACTTGGTTCGGCCGGCCAACTGGACACGGTGCGCGCAAGCATCAAAGCTTAGATCGACATCGTCACCGCTGATGTTGCTGGCGCTCTTTCAAACCACGTGAGTTTTACTCTTCAAGAGCTCGCGGCCCTTTGCGGCGGAGAATTGCGCGGTGATCCGACCGAAAAAATCAGCGGCGCTGCTGCACTCTCCGAAGCAGTTGCGGGCGAGATCACGTTTTATGCCGATCCGCGCTATAGGGCCCGCCTACGAAAGACACGCGCATCGGCGATCTTTGTTCCCCTCGATTTTTGTGAGCAAACCGCTGCCGCGCAACTCCGAGTCGAAAACCCTTCGAAAGCGTTCGAACAGGTCGTTTTAAAACTCGCACCGAAACCGATCTCCTTCGCGCCAGGCATTCATCCGACGGCGGTGGTTGATCCGACTGCGAAACTTGGAAACGGCGTTTCCATTCAACCGCACGCGGTCATCGAGTCGCGTGCAGCGATTGGTGACAACACAATGATCGGCGCCAACACTTACGTTGGACATGAAAGCATTATCGGCGAGTCGTGCCTGATTTATCCAAACGTAACCATTCGCGAACGAACGCGAATCGGAGCGCACGTTATTATTCATAGCGGCGCAGTGATCGGCGCGGATGGTTTCGGATTCGAATTGGTCGATGGTCGTTACAAAAAAAATCCGCAAATCGGAATCGTTCAAATCGATGACGACGTAGAGATCGGCGCGAACACGACGATTGATCGCGCTCGATTCGGCCGGACTTGGATCCAGGAAGGCGTGAAGATCGACAACCTCGTGCAGATCGCGCACAATGTAATCGTAGGAAAAAACTCCGTTATTGCGGCCCAAACCGGAATCTCCGGCAGCACTCGGGTCGGAGAAAAAGTGATGATGGCCGGACAGGTTGGCGTCATTGGCCATCTCACGATTGACGACAACACCATTATCGCGGCGCAAAGTGGGATTTCGAAAGATCTCCCCGGTGGCGCGTGGTTTGGCTCGCCAGCCGTGCCGTTACCGGAGGCGAAGCGGCAGATTGCCTGGATTCATCGGTTGGGCAAACTGTTCGATCGAGTCAAAGCGCTCGAGAAAAAGCTCGGGCTATAGGAGACAGCAGCCAGCAGCGGAAAGTGGCGGAGAGGGTTCAAGGTGGCAAGGATAGTGCTTTGCTAATTATGGAAATTATAAAGATGAAGCCGGCCAAACGCGAATACTTCCAGTTCCTCATCATCGATGATGACCCTGGTATCGCTAAATTTTTGGTCACTTATTTGCGCCAGCAGGGCCACACTTGCTGCGCTTTGACCGATGGCTTCCAGACCGCTGCCTGGCTGTCCGAGAACGACTGCGAAGTAGCAATTGTCGATCTTAAGATGCCGAAAGTAGACGGGATCTCGCTCATCGCCTTTATCCGCGAGCTGAATTCGACGCTTCCGATCGTTGTTTTCACCGGGGTTGGTTACGACGAAGAGCAAATGCAGGCGGCCCTCCACGCAGGCGCCAACGGTTATGTGAGCAAGAATCTTCCCATCGAACAACTCTACTGCGTGCTCGCGCGAGTCCTTGCGACCTGTCAGCAGCGCAAACGCAGCGTCCCTTTCAACGGTCAGCAACCAGCGCTCGCTGGAGCTGCTTGACTCAGCGCTTTTCGACTGCTTCCAAAAGCTTGCGCAACCTATCAGGCGAAAGGCAAGCCGCACCGCTCGCGTTGACGGTTTCCATTTCAAGAGAATCCGAAGTCGCAACCATTATTTCGAAGCGCGAGGCATATTTGCTCGCGAGTCGCTCAATAATCGCATCCGCGGATTGATCACGGTGGGCGTAGAAGATTTGCACATCGTGCCGATCGGACTGCTCGCTCACACACGCGCCGCGCCCGTCGAAAACAACCGCGACATTCACGCCCGTCCAGTCTTGATACTGGCGGAGTTCCTTGATCAACGCCTCGCGCGCGAGGGACGGACGTCGGGCGTGCAGTTTCCGCAATTCGGACCAGGCAAAAATGATGCTGTGGCCGTCAACAATGAGGTACCGCACAGGCACTCGATATTGTAAGTCGCGCGCGTGCCGGAAGCGAGATGTCGATCTATTCCGCCGCGGCCGGCTCTTTTCTACTTCGCTGTTTCGGTGATTCGCGCTGTTTTGAACGCACGGTCCTTTTCTTGCGTTTCAGGTACGCCCTTCGACGTATACGTTTCTTTCGAACTCGGTGCTGCTGACCCACGTCTTGCTATAGGGGCGAAGGATGCCGCGCGCAAGCAACGTAACAGAAAACTTACGAAATCCAGGATTGCATTTTGTCCGCGCCTCCTATTAAAGAATTCGTTGTGCTCTCCCGGTCCGACAATTTTGCTCCCAGTCCGAAAACGCTGATCGGCGCCTCCTTTTTCCTACTCTTGGCCGCTGCGATTTTGGGTGGGCTCAATATTGCGAAAGTCAAAACGCTACATTCAGCTGCGGCCCAAGCCACAACCGCCCGCGACGACGCCGAGCGTTCTCGCCTTCAGCACGACAAGGAACTTAAGGCGCGCCAATCGGCGATTGCCACCGAGCAAACCAAACTCGCCGAGGGCGAAGCGAAGACCGGAGCTGCCGAAGGCCAATTGACGCAAATTCTGAACGAGAAGAAGCAACTCGAAGCCAGGCTTCAGGATAAAGAAGCGGAGATCCTCACATTACAAAAGCAAATCGAAGAAAAGCAGCCCGCCTCGGCCAATCCCGGCGCACCGTCCAGTGTCGAGCTCCAGGCGCAGCTGGATGATGCCCGCCAACAACTGGAAGCCGCCGAGCGGGAGAAAAGCCTTCTCTCCGAAACAGTGCAAACTGCTAAAGACCGTTCCTCACAGCTCGAAGACGAAAAAAAGCGGCGAGCCATGGCGCATGGAAAGATCGGTGTCCGGGGCGCCGTCCTGGCGGTCAACCAGGCTTACAATTTCGTCGTCCTCAACCTGGGGGGGCGTAACGGTGTCGAGCGGCACTCCGAGATGCTGATCGTGCGAGATGGCACCTTTATTGGAAAAATTCGTATTTCTTCAGTTGAACCGGCGACCGCTATCGGCGATATCATCACCAGCACGTTGGCGCGAGGCGTCCAAGTGCAACCTGGAGACATTGTTATTTATGCTGGCGCAAATCCGTAAGCAGGAGAGAAAGGTCGCGGCCGTTTTGTTACTGGTCGCGGTGAGCACGTTGGTTTCGTGTGCGAGCCAAAAAGAGAACGTCGCGTTGGTCAAGGATCCCGATGCCAAACCGGAATCCGCGTTGCCCTGGAACAAACAGGAAAAATGGGAGGGCGGCGGCAGCCAATTCGCAAACTTCAGCGACAGGCGCTGAGCGGATCTCAAGATCGACAGTGGATTTTCTTGCTAGTACGGGTCAGATCCAAAATCCCGACGGAATGACGGCGTTCTTTGGCACGATCACGATCCCGTCGCGAATAAAGTAATTGTCTGCGTCCGAGTTGGCGGCTTTTCCTTCCGGCGTGATCACGACGCCGTCGGCAATCCGCGCGTTTTTATCGATGATGGCGCGATCGATTACGCAATTGCGCCCGACCCCAATTGGCGGAACGTCCGCGGCGCCCGGCCGGTCTTGCTCGAAAAAATCGGCGCCCATCACGACGCTGTTGCGAATCGTGGCGCCGCTCTGAATGATGCTGCGAATGCCGATGACGCTCCGCTCGATGTGCGCGTCAGAGATAATGCACCCGTCGGAGATGATCGCCTGACGCAAAGTCGCCCCGTTGACTTTGCTGCCGGGCAAAAACCGCGGATGCGTGTAAATCGGCGCCTCGGTGTCAAAAAAACTGTATTCTGGAACAAGGTCGGTCAGATCGAGGTTCGCCTCGTAAAACGCGCGGATGGTACCGACATCTTCCCAATAGCCTTGGAAAATGAATGCACTCACATGTCGATCTTGGATCGATCGCGGAATGATATGTTTGCCGAAATCCTCCAGTTCATTGTCCAGGCACTTCACGAGCACCTCCCGGTTGAAAACGTAAATTCCCATCGATGCCTGAAACAATTCTTCGTCTTCGCTTGAACCAACCGCGCGCAACAGCTCGCGGCTCATTTTCATTTCCTCAAGCACCGAGTCGTCTTTGGGTTTTTCGACAAAGCGTGTAATCCGGCGATCTACTCCGCTTTGCATGATGCCGAACTCTGCGACCTGTTGTCGATGGATCGGTTTAGTCGCGAGCGTGATGTCGGCTCCGCTTTGAATATGCTGATGCAACAGCGTGCGAAAATCCATCCGGTAAAGCTGATCGCCGCTGAGAATGAGATAGTAATCGAACGAGCGCTCGAGGAAGTAGCGCATGTTCTGGCGCACCGCATCCGCAGTTCCCTGATACCATTGCGAACCTTCCGGCGTTTGTTGCGCCGCCAGAATGTCGATAAAGCTGCGCGAAAAATTGTCGAACTTGTAGCTGGCCTGAATATGTCGATGTAGCGACATGCTATTGAACTGGGTCAACACGTAAATCGAACGCAACCCGGAATTGAGGCAGTTGCTGATCGGAATATCGACGATCCGGTATTTCCCGCCGAGCGGCACCGCTGGCTTCGCACGATCCTTCGTTAACGGAAACAAACGCGTGCCCGCTCCGCCGCCCATGATAATGGCGAGCGTGCGCTGCGTCGTCCCTGGTGGAAGTGCGCGGGTCGACAACGGCGAGACTGAATCGCGGCGCGCGGGATTTTGCGTCTGCACACCTTCAATAACTCAGTGCTCGTGGGTTGCGGCAACCTTTTTGCTCAACTTAGCGCCGGTTGCACGGGCCTTCTGGCAATGGCAACCTTTACTTCCAATATGTGCGGAATTGTCGGCTATGTCGGACGTTCGCAAGCGGCGCCCATTTTGCTCGACGGTCTTCGCCGCCTCGAATATCGCGGCTACGATTCTGCCGGTGTCGCCATCGTCGATGGCGATCACGTCGAGATGCGCAAGTGCGCCGGTCGAATTGCATCACTCGCCAAACTTATTTCTCAAAAACCGGCCGCTGGATCTTATGGAATCAGCCACACTCGCTGGGCGACGCACGGAAAGGTCAACGACGAGAATGCCCATCCGCATTTCGACGCCACCGGCAAGATCGCGCTCGTTCACAACGGCGTCATCGAAAATTATCAGGCGCTCAAAGAACAGCTGATCCAAAATGGTGACACAAATTTTCGCTCCGACACCGATACTGAAGTTTTGGCCCATTTGATCGGAAGTATTTATGGTCAACTCGAGGGCAAAGATTCGAAAGCGCGTCTTGTGAACGCCACCCGCGCGGCGCTAAAGCAGGTCATTGGCACATACGGCATTGCTGTCGTGCATTCGGACATCCCGAATTTTATGGTCGGTGCACGCCGAGGTAGCCCCCTCGTGCTCGGCGTTGGGAAAGACGAAAATTTTCTGGCGAGCGATGTCAGCGCCATTGTCGCGCACACCCGCGACGCCGTTTACTTGAACGATTTCGACCTCGTCGCGCTCGAACGAGACAAATTTGAAATCAGCTCGATCGACGGCGCGGTTGGCCAGCACGCGGTCAGCAAAGTCGAGTTCAGCGCGGAAGACATCAAGAAGGGCGATTACCCGCACTACATGCTCAAGGAAATCTGCGAGCAGGCGGACACAGTGCGCGACGCGATGCGCGGCCGCCTCACTTACGAGGAATGCACGGCCAAGCTTGGCGGGTTGAACATGACTCCACCCGAATTGCGCGACGTCGCGCGAGTCGTGTTGACTGGTTGCGGTACTGCATTGCATGCCGGTCGAGTCGGCGAATACTTAATCGAACGACTCGCCAATATCCCGGTGGAAGTCGAATTCGCGAGCGAGTACCGCCATCGCAATACGCCGATGACTGAACGCACGCTCGTTTTCGCGATCAGCCAGAGCGGCGAAACCGCCGATACGCTCGGCGCCTTACGCGAAAGCCGTCGCAAAGGTTATCGAACGCTGGGAATTTGTAACAATGTCGCCAGCACGATTGCGCGCGAAAGCGATGGTGGTGTGTACATGCACGCGGGCCCTGAGATTGGAGTGGCGGCCACGAAATCGTTTACTTCTCAGCTGGTGATTCTAACCCTGATCGGTCTTCTCCTCGGCCGAATGCGCCAACTTTCGACCGCAGAAGGAAAACGAATGATCGACGCGCTCGAAGCATTGCCGGGTCAGATTGAGGAAGTCCTGAAGCTGAGCGACCAAATTAAGTCGATCGCGAAGAAATATGTCGATGTTAGCGGGATGCTTTTTTTCGGACGGCAATTTAATTACCCGATCGCGCTCGAAGGCGCGCTCAAGATGAAAGAGATCACTTACCTTTTCGCCGAAGGCCATCCCAGCGCGGAGCTCAAACACGGAATTATTGCGCTCGTTAGGCCGGATCTACCGTCCATCTTTATCGCCCCAGACGACGCCGTGTTATCAAAGAACCTGAACAACATCGAACAGGTAAAGGCGCGCAAAGGACCAATCATCGCCGTCACTTCTGGCAACGGCGCCAAACAATTGAAGGACCTCGCTGCGGACATTATCGAGGTTCCCGACGTCATCGATTGCCTCAGCCCGGTTCTCACCGTCATTCCATTACAGCTTCTTGCCTATCATTTGGCAGTCGAACTCGGCCGCGATGTCGATAAACCGCGCAACCTCGCCAAAAGCGTTACCGTAGAGTAACTGTTCCCGGTTTGCCTTAGCCGTTAGTATTCAAGGCACAATTGTCACCGTTGCCTGTTTGGGCTTGCCAACTTTGTAACCTGCGCCCGATTGCAGCGTCATCGTCGCGGTCTTCTTCTTCTGGCCGGTGCCGCTCGCTGCACTGAGCGTGACGGAGGCTGAGGATTGGCCTGCCGGAATTGTAACTTGCCCGGGCGCGCCACTCAGAGTGTAATCGGTTCCTTGGCTGGCGCTGCCACTCATGGAGTACTGAACGGTGGTGGACTGAGACACCACTTTTGAAGCGGTAACTGTAAAGGTCGCGTTCCCTCCTTGCTTAATCTTTGCTGGCGACACTGCCACGCTGACTGTCGGCGTGGATGCTGGTGACGGCGTTGGAGTAGCCGTTGGAGTTGGCGTTGCCGTGGGCGTCGGACTAGGAGTCGCGGTGGGCGTTGGTGTGGTTGTCGGAGTCGGTGTCGCTGTTGGACTCGGAGTTGGTGTTGGCGACGGCGTGGTTGTTGTATTCCGTAAAACAGTTACCGCCGCCTCAAATAGGTTACTTACGACAATGTCCGGCTTGCCGTTACCGGTCAGATCGCCGGCCGTAACAAAAGCTGGATAGTTCCAAGCGGCCCATCCAAACGGCCGTGCGGCATCGTCGGTTCTATTCGCCGCCGGAACGAATGTGCCATCGCCATTGCTGAGGAGCAGCGCAACGCTGTAGTCGTTCAGATTATTGACGGCGATGTCGATCTTTCCGTCGCCGTTGAAATCGGCTGCGACGATGCCTTCCGGACCGGCGCCGACTGTGTAAAGCCCAGCCGATGTGAACATGCCATGGCCGTCGCCTCCCAGAATCATGACTTGAGCTGCGCTGAAGTTCGCGACCGCAAGATCGATTTCTCCACGTCCGAAGTCGGCCGCTACGATCGCATCTCCTCCCGACTGATTCCACAATTGTTGAGTAGCAGCCGGTTGAAACGTGCCGTCGCCGTTACCTAACAAGATCGACAACGTAGTATGCGGGTTGGAACTGAAGAAGTTACCCCCATTCACAACCGCGAGGTCGAGTTTGCCATCGTGATTGAAGTCGGCGGCGGCCACGCCGGATGGATACGTGCCCACCGCATAATTGACAGGCGCTTTGAAACTGAGCGTCCCCGGCGTACTCTGGTTGAGGAGGATTGAAACGTTGTTATCGACGAGATCCGTGACAGCGATGTCGAGCTTTCCGTCGCCGTCGAAATCTCCAAGCGCCAGCGCAGTCGGATTTGTTCCGACCTGAATTGTTATGGCCGGCTGAAATGTGCGATCGCCGTTGCCCTTTAAGATCGACAACGTGTTATCGAACGCGTTCACGACGACCGCGTCTTTTTTGCCATCGCCAGTCAAATCGGCTACCGCTACAGCGATCGGCCGCCCGCCGACGTAATATTGTTGTTCGGTCTGGAAAGTTCCGTCGCCGTTGCCCGCGAGGACTGAGATTGTGCCGTGAGTGTCAACCTGCAGTGTGCTGAAATTAATCGTTGGTAAGGGCGGCAAGTTGCCATTCGCAGCGGGCTCAATCGGAATGTCCCAGTCGGTGACAACGAGATCGAGCTTGCCGTTTCCGGTCAGGTCAGCCAGCGTCAGGCCAACCGCGTTGGTTGTGGTTGCCTGATTAAACGATGCTCTAACAGAGAAGAGCGGAGGCGGCGTGCCAAAGTCACCGTTGCCCTTGTTCAGTAGCACGGTGAGATAATTTGGACTCAGACCCCTGCCTCCTTGTGTGCCCACGACAATGTCGGGCTGGCCGTCGCCGTTCACGTCTGCTACCACCAGTCCCTCGTCATCATACTGGGCCAATGGGTAAATCGTCGGTGATTGGAAGGTGCCGTCGCCGTTGCCGCGCATAATCGCAAGCGTCGCGCCGTAGCCGGTGCCGACGACAAGATCGAGATGTCCGTTGCTCGATAATTTCTCCGATACAATTTCGCCGAGGCCATGACCGCCTTGATGCTGATTGATTACGTACGTCGGTATCGGCGCCGGAACGAAAACACCCGTGCCCGTACCGAGCAGCACATCGACACGCGCGCCATTCACATTCGCGGCGATGTCAAGATTACCGTCCCCGTTGAAATCGCCCACGGTGAAAGAGTTCAGTCCGTTGACGAGCGGCACGAAAAAGCTGATCGGTTCGGACCAAATCGCGTAGCCGGGCAGGAACGTGCCATCGCCGTTCCCTAACGACAGGAAGAGACCTTCCGGGTTTCTCAGAATGACGTCGAGCTTGCCGTCCTTATTAAAATCACCGACTGCGATGCCGTACGGATTATTGACAGATTGGTAGAATATTGGCGCCGCAAATGTGCCATCGCCGTTGCCGAGCATGATGGCGAGCGTTTGTAGGTTGCCGCCAGTTGCGCCTGAGCCGCCCCACGCCGCGATAGCGAGGTCCGGTTTGCCGTCGCCGTTGAAATCTGCGATCGCCGCCGCCGTGATACCACCTACAAACGAAGCAGCTGTGATGGGCGTCTGGAAGGTTCCATCTCCATTGCCAAGCAGGACCGTCACGTTGTTCCCCACACCGCCATCAACAATGACAAGATCTTCTGGCGTGTTGTTGCCGCGTACGTGACCAACGACGACTTCGTACGGGCAGGGTCCGGCGCCATAATAAACTGGCGCTTTGAATGTGCCGTCCCCGTTGCCAAGATAGACCGCGACAGAATTTGCCGGAAAACCCTGGCCATTCGAACAGGCAAATCCCGCGACGGCAAGATCCGTAATGCCGTCGCCATTGAAATCGCCCTTCGCGATCGAGAACATGCCCGTCTGGCCCACCTCGCTGCCCGCAACGGAAAAGAGCGGCGGTGCGGCAAACCTCGCTGGCGGACTTGTTTGCGATGACGGCAATGACGCAAGCAGGCCGCACGTCAACGCAAGACCGAAAACCCCACCAAAACGAACTGAACGAACCCAACGCGAAGTCATCGCTTTATCCTCCCTCTCGTAAAAGTTATTGTCTGAATCGAAAAACGGCGGCGATGTGGACGTGCCTTGACAAAAAAATGGCGAAATAAATCGCGGTTCACGCCGCGAGCGGATTGCGATAAACTATTCAGCTAGGTTTTCTAAGACCGTGCAACAGAACGAAGACTATGTGCTCAAGGTGCTGCAAGACGTGGGACTGGTTTCACGCAAGCAGATTGAAGGCGCGCGCAAACATCTGAATGGTCAGAACAACGTTGTCGATCTTTTGATCAAGAACGGAATCGTCACCGAATCCGATGTCTCGCGTTCGCTTGCGGCGCAGGCGCACATGGACTGGATCGATTTGTCGTCGATGGTGATCCCACCGGGTATCATCAAACAAATCCGCGCCGAAGACGCCCGTCGTTTCAAAGTGATCCCGGTCGCATTTGGCGAAACCGGTCTGGTCGTCGCGGTGAGCGATCCGCTCGATATCGACACGATCGACAGCCTGAGCTTCTTATTGCAACGCGAGCTCGAATTGGTTTGCACCAGCCCGGAAAAAATCCGCGAGGCGCTGATCAAATACTACGGCACAGCCGAAGAGGCTGCGGACGTCCTTAAGGAAAAACTCGGCGAAGGTGTCGATCTTGGTCTCGAGATCGGTGATGGCGCCGCCATCGCTGAAGTCGACGAGGCCGACGCGCCGATTATTCGGATGGTATCGATGTTGATCATCGAAGCGCATCGGTCTGGCGCGAGCGACATTCATCTCGAGCCGCTCGACAAAAAATTTCGCGTTCGATTTCGAATCGACGGTGTCTTGCAGGAAATGCAGGCGCCTCCGAAACGCTTGCAATCAGCCATCGTCAGCCGACTCAAAATCATGACCGGTTCGATGAGCATCGCCGAAAAGCGATTGCCCCAAGACGGCCGTATTCAGGTGAAGATCAAAAAGAAGCCGATTGACCTGCGCGTTTCCACAATCCCGACCAATCATGGCGAGAGCGTCGTCATGCGCGTGCTCGACAAATCGAGTCTCGTGCTCGGACTGCCCGAACTCGGCTTTTTCAGCGACGACCGGGAAACGTTCGAGCGATTGATCCAGTTGCCGGACGGGATTCTTCTTGTCACTGGCCCGACCGGCTCCGGAAAAACAAGCACGCTTTACGCCTGTCTCAATTACATCAACAAACCGGACCGCAAGATCATCACCGTCGAGGAGCCGATCGAATATCAGATGACTGGAATTAATCAGGTCCAAGTGAATCCAGAAATCGAGATGACGTTTCCGGCCGCGTTGCGCTCGATTCTGCGGCAGGCGCCCAATGTCATCATGATCGGAGAAATTCGCGACCTCGAAACGGCCAGCATCGCGACGAATGCTTCGCTCACAGGGCATCTTGTTTTCAGCACGCTGCACACTAACGACGCGCCGTCCGCCATCGCGCGTTTGACCGACATCGGTGTCCAACCGTTTCTCGTCGCCTCATCGTTGCGCGCCATCATGGCCCAACGACTCGTCCGCCGAATCTGCTTGAGTTGCCGGCAGCGTGCCGAATTGAGCGAGAGCGAAATGCGCGCTTTGCGAATTGAACCGGGACAATTGCGTGATGCGCAGGTCATGCAAGGCAGAGGTTGCGAACAATGTCGCGGCACTGGTTATAAAGGTCGCATCGGCATCTTCGAGATCTTTGTGCTCGACGACGAAGTTCGTCACATGATCAACAAACGCAGCGCGACTCTGTCGCTTCGTCAGCGCGCGCGCGAGCTCGGGATGCGCACGTTGCGCGAAGACGGAGTGCGCAAAGTTCTTGCCGGCCTGACGAGCGCCGAAGAAGTTATTTCAATTACAATCGGGGACGTCAGTTAAGATGAACGAGAAACAAGTCGCCGAGCTTTTTGTCGAGCAACAGGTCTTGCAGCCGTCGCAAGCCGAGGACGTCTTGAACGAGGCGAACTTAAATGGCAAAACCATCGTGCAAGCGATGGTGGACAGCGGCTTCGTCGATGAGAGCGGCTTCTATCGCACCATTGCCGAAGCACTCGGCGCCGAATATGTCGATTTTGGCGACAAAGAAATCGCGCCGGCGATTTTGAAATTGATTCCGAGCGGATTGGCGCGGTTGCATCGCGCACTGCCAATTGGTTTGAGCGGAAATACATTGCGCGTCGCGCTCGCAGATCCGCTCGACCCGCGCGCCGCCGAAGATCTTCGCTTTGCGCTGGGCAAAGATGTCGATGTTGTCGTCGCGCCGACCGAGCAAATCGATAATCGGATCAAGGAATATTATGGCGCCGACACTACGAGCATGGAGGACGTGCTCAAGCAACTCGGTGAGGCCGGCGAAATGTTACAGATCCGCGGCGACGAGACTGCCGCGGCCGTAGAAGCGGAAGCAAACGCGACGCCCATCATTCGCTTTGTCGATTTAATTTTGTATCAAGCGATCCAGGACCGCGCGAGCGACATTCATTTCGAGCCGTTCGAAAACGAATTCAAGATCCGTTATCGGGTAGACGGCGCGCTCTATGAAATGTCGCCGCCGCCCCGACATCTCGCGCTCCCGGTCATCTCTCGCGTCAAAGTGATGGCGAATATGAACATCGCCGAGCGACGATTGCCGCAAGACGGACGCATTCAAAAAAATATCGCCGGTCGCCATGTCGATCTTCGCGTTTCGACTTTGCCGACGCAGTTCGGCGAAAGCGTTGTTCTGCGCGTGCTCGATCGCTCGACTGTGAATCTCGATCTCGAGATGCTCGGCATGCCCGAGTATGTGCACAATTACATTCTCGAAATCATCAATTGTCCGAATGGAATCTTCATTGCCACCGGTCCGACCGGTTCCGGAAAAACGACCACGCTTTATTCGTGCTTGCGCAAAATCAACACGATCGATTCCAAATTGCTGACCGCGGAGGAGCCGGTCGAGTACGATTTGGAAGGAATCGTTCAGGTGCCGGTGAACGAAGCCATCGGTCTCACCTTCGCTCGGGTTCTGCGCGCCTTCCTGCGGCAGGACCCGGACCGAATCATGATCGGCGAAACCCGCGACCTGGAAACGGCGCAAATCGCGATTCAAGCATCGCTCACCGGCCATCTTGTTTTCACCACCCTCCACACCAACGACGCGCCCGGCGCCATCACCCGTTTGATCGACATGGGCGTGGAACCGTTTTTGATTTCAGCGACGCTCGAGGCCGTGCTCGGTCAGCGATTGCTCCGCAGCATTTGCCCGAACTGTCGCGCGCCCTACCAGCCTAACGAATCAGTGCTCGCGCAACTTGAGCTTTCCAAACGCGACATTGGCGATCGCAAATTCTTTTACGGCAAAGGTTGCGACGCGTGCAACCACACCGGCTACAAAGGCCGCAAGGGAATTTATGAGCTGATGAAAATCACGGACCCGCTCCGTGAGCTGATCAACGAGCGCGCCCCGACGGTCGTTCTCAAACAAAAGGCGATCGAGCTCGGGATGGTGACGCTGCGACAAGACGGACTGCGCAGCATCTTCGCCGGCGACACTACGATCGAAGAAGTGCTGAAGTACACCTAAAGCCACAGATGAACACAGATCTTTCACAGATGCCGGCAGAGATATGTTTCAATCTGTGTTTCATCTGTGTAAATCTGTGGCCATAACTTTATGCCGCGTTTCACTTACATAGCGCTCGATTCCCGCGGACAGGAATCCACCGGGCTGGTCGAAGCGGCTTCGACTAACGAAGCGATCGGCCAATTGCGCCAGGCCGGATATTTTCCGACCAACGTCTACGAGGAAGGCAAAGGTGGCGGGCGCGATGGCAAAGCAGCCAAACGCGCCGCCAAAGCAGCGCGCGTCTCGCAACCGCGTGAGCGCAAAGGCATCGTTCTTTTTCAGCGCAAAAAAGTTAAGCCTAAGATCCTGATGATTTTCACCCGGCAGCTCGCGACCCTGATCGATTCCGGCTTGCCGCTTTTGCGCAGCCTCAATGTTCTCGCGAAACAGGAGCGCGACCCGGTCTTGAAAAACACAATCAACAAACTGGCCGACTCAGTTCAAGGCGGCAGCACCTTTTCCGAAAGTCTCGCGCAATATCCAATCATCTTTAACGATCTTTACGTCAACATGGTGAAAGCCGGCGAAGTCGGCGGTGTGCTCGAGCTCGTTCTGACCCGGCTGGCGGAGTTTCAGGAAAAAGCGGCCAAGATTAAAAACAAAGTCGCGGCTGCGATGGTCTATCCGCTCATCGTCATGACCATGGCGGTCACGATCATGGGATTTTTGCTCGTCTTCATCGTGCCGAAATTCGAAGCCATCTTTCACGACATGCTCGGCGACAGACCGCTGCCCGTTATCACGACGTTCGTCATCACCGTCAGCAGATTTGTGCAAGGTCACTGGCTCGTGATCCTGGTCCTGATTTTCGCCGCGGTCGCCGGTTATAAATTTGCTAACCGCACTCCGCGCGGAAAATCGACAATCGACGGCGTAAAACTTCGTTTCCCTCTTTTTGGCGATATCATTCGGAAAACCGCAGTATCACGTTTCGCGCGCACGCTCGGAACGCTCGTCAGCAGCGGTGTCCCGATCTTGCAGGCGCTCAACATTACGCGCGAAACCGCCGGCAACATGGTCATCGCGCGCGCGATTGGCCAGGTCCACGAGAGCGTGAAAGAAGGCGAATCCATTGTGCAACCGCTTGAAGCCAGCGCTGCATTTCCGCCGATGGTGGTTAGCATGATCGACGTTGGCGAAGAAACCGGCCAGCTCCCTGAGATGCTTTTGAAAATCGCGGATGTTTACGATGACGAAGTCGACAACTCGGTCGCGGCCATGACCGCGGCGCTCGAGCCAATCATGATTGTTTTTCTCGCGGTCGTAGTCGGAACGATTGTAGTCGCCCTATTCTTGCCGCTGATCAGCATCATCCAGGCCTTGCAACAGCAAACGTAGTGCAAGGATTTAAGGTGTAGAGGCGTTTTATTCCGCTGTCATGTCGAGCGAAGTCGAGACATCTCTAAATATTTCCGAAATGGCGAGAGATTCCTCGACTTCGCTCGGAATGACTAAAACGGTGCGTT
>QHPY01000047.1 GCA_003219215.1 Verrucomicrobiota bacterium
CAAAATTTTGTTCTACCTCAGCTATCTCGCGATTCTGGTCGCGTTCGCGCGTCAGCCGAAAACCTTCGCGCGCCTCCTCGTTTACTCAATTCTCGGCTACATGGCCTACTTCGTGTTCAACACGGGCGTGCACGAGAACCATCTCTTCCTTGTTTGCTGCCTCGGCTGGATGCTGGTCTTTTTCGAAGCCGACCAATTAACGCGCTGCATCAACTTGAGCATCGCCGCCAACGCCAACCTCTTTCTTTTCTATGGCGTATTCGGTCAGCGACCGAATCCGGTCATCGCCGGCGTCGATATCACGCTGTTCTTCGCGCTGGCCAACATTTGTCTCTTCGCCGGCTTGCTCCTTGACACGCTCAAGCGCGATGGGGCCGATCTCTGGTTTTTTCGAATCGCACCGCGCCAGACAACGACCGCTTAGCTTTCCCCGATCTCGTCGGAAAGTTTGCCTGAGGATGTCGATCTTTTGGGAAAATGCGATGCGAGCGCTTTGCCCGCTTCCTCAATCGCTTCCACCAATGCGCGGCTGAATTTCTCATTCCGGAAATGCTGACGCATTCCTTCAACCAGCCGCTGCCAGAATTGCTCGCCGCACTTTTCGTGGATCGCTTTGTCGCCGACCACCGCGAATTTGTGCGCACGCGGCGCGACAAAAATCAGGATCGCATTTCGCTCCGGCGCTTTGTGCATCCCGAGCCGATGAAATTTTTTCTTCGCAGCGATCAATGGATCGACATCCAATTTGCCGCGTTGAACAAAAACGCGAATTTCACCGGACGTTTTTGATTCGGCCTCCCGAATCGCTTGCACAATCCGATCGTGCTCGAGCTTGCTTAGAAATTCTTTGGTTCGCATCGCTACCAGCTGCCGCTTGAGCCGCCGCCACCAAACGAGCCGCCGCCGCCGCTGAATCCGCTAAAACCTCCGCCACCCCCACCCGACGGCCAACTGCCGCCGCCACCGCCAGAACCGAGCGCCCAAGCCCATCCGGCTCCAGAACTGCTGTAGTGATAACCGCGTCTTGGACCCAATCGCGACAGAATCAGCGCGATAATAATAAAGAGAATAAAGAAAACGAGATTACCGCCGAAATTGCCCCTCTCGCCCAGCCGTTCTCTAACGGTTTTTCCAGTTCCTTTGTACTCGCCGTGAATCGCCTTGAAGATTGAGTCGATGCCTTCCGCAAGACCGCCTTCATAATCGCCATTTCGGAAATGAGGATTGATGTGGTTCTGGCGAATATCGAAAGCAGTGATGTCTGGCAGCACGCCCTCCAAACCATATCCGACTTGAATTGAAGCTTTGCGCTCAGCGATGAAAACAAACAAAGCAACTCCATTGCGCTGCGCTTTTGATCCAACGCCCCAGGCTTCTGCTACACGTTGTGCGTAATCGGCAACATCAGAGTCGCTCTGCATTTTGGGAAACACCGCGACCACAACCTGGTTTGAGGTGTCGCGCTCGAATTGCGCGAGCTGTTCGTTGAACCGCAAGGCGGCTTCTTTTGAAACAACTCCGGCGTAATCGTTGAAGTAAGCCGCGGGCTTCGGCGGAATCACTTCGGCCGCTTGGGAGTGGATGGTGACAAAAGCCGCGATGCAGAACGCGATTCGTTTCACGCGAGAATCGGTTGTCGATCTTTCATGCAAGATCGACGATTACGTTACGGTGTCGCTGCGGGCGAAGCCGCCGGCGCGGGCGAACCGAAATTGAAATTCACGGTCGGGGCCTTCTCGGCGCCTTGTTGGGCAGCGAAGAATGGGCGCGAAGAAAATCCAAACATCCCGGCGATCGTGTTGGTCGGAAAACGGCGCACGGCGGTATTGAAGTCTTGCACCGCGCCGTTGAAATTATTTCTTTCGACCGAGATCCGGTTTTCCGTGCCTTCGAGTTGCGCTTGAAGTCCGAGAAAATTCTGGTTCGACTTCAGCTCAGGATAACGTTCGACCACTACGAGCAATCGCGAGAGCGCGTTGCTCAATTGTCCTTGCGCAGCTTGGAATTCTTCGAGCTGCCTGGCATCGGTCGGCGCTTTGTTTGGGTCGAGTTGAACGCGCCCGACGCTCGCTCGCGCGTTGGTCACTTCGACAATTGTCGATTTCTCGAAGTTGGCTGCGCCTTGCACTGTGTTCACCAGATTCGGAATTAAGTCAGCTCGCCGCTGATAAACCGTCTGCACGTCCCCCCATTTTTTATTCACATTCTGATCGAGCGTGACCAGCCGGTTGTAAGTCCCCCAGAAAAAGAGTCCAATGACGAAAACGATAAAGAGAACAATGACGAGCAGCCCGCCGCAACCGATCGCGAATTTATTCATAAGATCGAGAATATAAGTGCCAGCAACCGTTCAGGAAAGCGGTGGCCAAGTCAAACCCGCTATCGGCCGAGGACGAGGCGCAGAAAATAGGCGTCGGAGAACTTTGCGCTCATTCCTTGCCGGACGATGAGCGCGTTCAGCGATGGAATGATAAACAAGCGTTGATAATTCGAGCCGAGCGCGACGACCATGTCGGGCGGCGCAGGTTTGCAAACACAGATATCGATCCAACGCGCGCGTTGCCATTTGAGATCCAATTCCTTTTCAATATCGATCTCGCGCGCATGTGGCGCGTTTCGGTTCAGCCAAAAAGTCAGGCCGTAGGAGGAATTTGCGCTCGAGCCGGCAAAACCTTGAGTGAACAAGTTTGCCGGAACAATTTGTTTTCCGTGATAATTGCCGCGCCCAAGCACCAACTCGCCAAGGCGCGCCCATTCGCGCGCGCTCAATTCAAAGCCACTGGCCGGTAAAGGGTTACCGCGTCCGTCTTTTTTCCACTCCAGACTCGTTAGGTTGAGCGGCGAGAGAACATTCGCTTCTAGATACGAAATCGTCGAACGCCCGTTCAGTTTTCTTCGCAAGAGTTCGGCAAAAATTTGGAGATGACTCGGACCGTAGGCGAAAACTGAGCCCGGCGCAGCAACGAGCGGCAATTGAATTGCCGCGGCATCTCGATCGCGAATCGACTCGCTATGAAGATGCGGCGCTGGTTCGATCCCGTCGGTTTGATTCAACAACTGGCGAATCGTGATCTGCGATTTGCGCGGGTCGTTTTTCCATTCGGTGATGGTGTCCGCGACGCGATCGTCGAGGCTGATCAAGCCGTCGCGCACAGCGCAAAGCGCGGCGATCCCCCAGAAGCTCTTCGTGCCGCTAAAAATCTTGCAACGCAGATCGGCCCCGCCGCCATTGGCGTAATGTTCGAAGACAGTCCGGCCGTTTTGCATGACCAGAACGGAGAAGCCGCGTCTGCTATCGGAATATTTGGCGGCGCGCGCGCAATTGCCGGGCTGAATGTCGGCAAATGATGATGCCGATGCTGCAATTGACCCCAGAACCAACAACGCGACAAAGCGCGCCGTCATTCCGATGCTGGCGCAGGGCTCGCTGTCGTCGTGCCGCGGTCCTCTGTTGCAGCTGCAGTTGGGCGCGGGCTTACTGGCAAGTGGCGGTTGCGGAGTTCCTCGACATTCGGCAATTCGTCGAGATTGCGCAGACCGAAATGATCGAGAAAGAATTCGGTTGTCTCGTAAAGCAACGGACGACCCGGAATCTCGGCGCGGCCCGCAATTTTAACGAGGCCGCGTTCCATCAGGGTTTGCAAAACGCTATCGATGGTCACGCCGCGGACGGCTTCGACATCCGCGCGCGTGATTGGTTGTCGATAAGCGATGATCGCGAGCGTCTCGATCGCCGGCGAACTTAAGCGTGCCGATTTCGGCGCCGGGAAAAGTCCGCGAACCCACTGGGCGTATTTTGGATCGCTGGCCAGCTGCCAGCCGTCGGCTTTTTCAACAAGCTGGAAGCCGTGCTCGTGTTGAATGTATTCGACCTTCAACTGCTCAATCGCGGCGGCAACTTCCGCTTGTCGAACATTCGCGAATTCGTTCGGCGAAAATTCGTCTTCCGCGCCAGCATTGCGAAGAGCATCGATAATCTCGTTGGTCGAGAGCGGTTTTTGCGCGCTAAAAAGAAGCGTTTCGATGACACGAGTCAGATCCATGTTGTTTAATTCGCGCCGATCGCGCTTTGAATTGCGTCTGCGATGCGGTTGGCGTGTTTGTCGATCTTATCGAATTCCCGCCCTTCGATCAAAAGGCGGATCTTTGATTCCGTGCCGGAGTAACGCAGGACAACGCGGCCTTTGCCGGCCAGCTCCCGTTCCACTTCCTCGCGCAATTTAACGACCTCGCGCAGCTCTTCGATCGGGGGTTTCGATCTGACCACGAGATTGCGCTGCGCCTGCGGATATTTCTTGAGACATTTTTTCAATTTGCTCAGCGGCTGACTGGTCGTGTGCATGATCCGCAAAATTTGGAGCGCGCTGATGATGCCGTCCCCGGTGGTTGTGAAATCGCGGAAGATAATGTGGCCGCTCTGTTCGCCGCCGAGACCGAGATTTCGCGAGACCATTTCTTCGATCACGTAGCGATCCCCCACTTTAGTGCGAATCACTTTGCCGCCGTTGGCCGCGAGCGTTTCCTCCAGGCCAAAGTTGCTCATCACGGTCGCGACCAGCGTGTTGTCGCGAAGTTGATTCGAATTCAAAAGATCGAGCGCCGCGATGGCGAGAATTTCATCGCCATCAACGATCTCGCCGTTTTCGTCGCAGAGAAGAACGCGGTCGGCGTCGCCGTCATGAGTGATGCCGATATCTGCGTCGGCGAGTTTGACGAGGCGCTGGATTTCGTTGGGATGCGTACTGCCGCATCCGTCGTTGATGTTCATTCCGTTCGGCTCGTTGTGTGCAACCGCGACGTCGGCCCCGAGCTCGCGCAAAATGCACGGCGTCGACTTGTAAGCGGCGCCGTTCGCGACGTCGACTGCGATGCGCAATTCCTCGAGCGACATTTTTCGCGGAAAACTCGCCTTTGCGAATTCGACATAGCGGCCAAGCGCGTCATCAATTCGCGCGGCGCGTCCAATTTTACCGGCCGTTGGCCGGATGTCGTCGATCTTACCGGTAAAAACGAGCTGCTCGATCTGTTCTTCGACCTGGTCATCAAGTTTGTAACCGTCGTGCCGGAAAAATTTGATGCCGTTGTCTTCGTAAGGATTGTGCGAAGCCGAAAGAACAATGCCGGCGTCAGCGCGCAGCGATCGGGTAATGTATGCCACGCCCGGCGTTGGCAGCGGACCGATGACAAGAACATCGACGCCAAGTGAGGTAATTCCGGCGACGAGCGCGTTCTCGAGCATGTAACCGGAAAGGCGAGTGTCTTTGCCGAGCACGATTTTCGGCCGCGCGCCCTCCGGAAGCGTGCGCGGATTCAGTTGCGTGAAAACATGCGCCGCGGCGCGGCCAAGTTTGAGCGCGGTCTCGGCCGTGACTGGCTCGACATTAGCGACGCCGCGGACGCCGTCAGTGCCGAAGATCTTTGTCGCTTGTTTCACAGCCTTACTGAAACTCTCCGATGCCAGTTCGTAAATGGTAAAGTGGAGTGGGCCGTTTCATTCCGCTGCTGGCTGCTTGGACTTGCTCGCAGTTTCTTTTTTCGTTTCGTTCAATTCGTTGATCTTCCGATGCAGTGTCCGCCGGCTGATCCCGAGTTTTTTTGCAGCCGCGGTTACGTTTCCATTCGTTGTGGCCAACGCCTGTAAAATGAGTTTGCGCTCCGTTTCATGGAGATCGAGCGGGCTCGCTTTTTCGCCGAAAGCTTTGGCCGGTGAAATGCCGCGCGGGAGCGTTGCGCCGGCAGCTTGTCGTAAAGCCGCGGGCAAATCGCGGGGCGCGATCTTCGGTCCGGTCGCCATCACGACGCCATGTTCGATGGCAGTGCGCAGCTCACGGACGTTGCCCGGCCAGTTGTAAGTAAGGAGAGCGTTCATCGCTTCGGCCGTAAGATCGACAATCTCTTTGTTGTTCGCTTTGGAAAACTGCCGCAGAAACGCGCGCACCAACAACGGAATGTCGTCTTTACGCTCGCGCAGCGGCGGCATGGTGATGCGGACCACGTTGAGGCGAAAATACAAATCGTCGCGGAACGTTCCCTTTTGCACCAGTTGCTCCAGATTTTTGTTGGTCGCTGCGATTAGGCGCACGTCCGCTCGGAGAGTTTGATTACCGCCCACGCGCTCAAACGCGCGCTCTTCGCTGATCACGCGCAGCAATTTTACTTGGGTCGTCGGCGGAATTTCAGCGACTTCGTCCAGAAAAATTGTGCCGCCGTTGGCTTGCTCGAATCGCCCGATCCTGCGCTCATGGGCGCCGGTGAAAGCGCCTTTTTCGTGACCGAACAATTCGCTCTCGAGCAGTGTGGGCGAAAGCGCGGCGCAATGGACGGTGACAAATTTCGCTTTGTTCCTCCGGCTTAAGTTGTGAATCGCGTGCGCCGCCAGCTCTTTCCCGGTACCGCTTTCGCCTTCGATCAGAACATTCGCCGATGACGGCGCGACCTGGCGGATTGTGTCGAGCACTTCGTGCAGCGCCGGCGAGTCGCCGATCATGTTTTCGAGGCCGTAGCGCTCGTCGACCTGCTGCCGCAGCGTCTGATTTTCCTGCTCGAGTTTGCTGTTCCGCAGCGCGCGCGAGATCAGCATTTCCACTTTGTCGAGATTCAGGGGTTTGGTTACGAAATCGTAAGCGCCGCGTTTCATTGCTTCCACGGCGGTGTCGACCGAGCCATACGCCGTCATCATGATGCAGATTGGCGGTTGCGGCATTTTCAGCGCGCGATCGATTAGTTGCATTCCATCGTCCGCCCCGAGCCGCAGATCGGTCAGAAGAAGATCGACATCTTCCCGCTCGAGGACATTCATTGCGCTGGCAATGTCGCCCGCCACATAGACATCGTAATCGCTTTCGAGCAGGCGGCGCAGTCCGTCCCGCGTGTGTTTTTCGTCATCAACGATAAGGATGATGGGCTGGATAGAATCCATGAATAATTTTCGGCAATGACGCGTGCGCCATTTATTCTCACTCAATCACGCGATCTCTCAATCAGGAAGATATTCCTAGCAAGGTTTGGAACTGCCGGTAAAAGCGAACGATGCCGCTGAAAGCGATCATAATTATTTTGATCGTTTATGCGATCGGATCCCCGCCGATTCTAAGCTCAAACAATTGACTGAGGACGATTACATCGGGTCCGCGGTGAGTGTAGCTTCGTAGGCCACGCGATAATCCGCAAACTAGATGCGGCAGCCGTACATGCTATTCTGCGACGATGAACGTGCCCATGTTTACGCGGTTTGGACTTAAGATCGGTCTAACGGTTGCGCTCGCTCTTGCGGTGACTGCAGCTGCGCAACAGACGACCGGCAATTGGCATACTTTCACGGATGCGACCGGTCGTTTTTCATTCCTGGTGCCCGGCGAGCCGCAGCACCAAACGCAAAAGGACGAGAGTCACAAAGAAGGGCCGATCGTTACTGACACTTATGTCGCGAACACGCAGACGAACGCATTTATCGCCGGTCTGACTCAATATCCACCTGCGGTCCCGTTGGAGGATCAGCAGGAGCTAACCGCAGATCGCGACAACTTTGACAAAGAGGTAAAAGCAACTGTCGTCTCCGAAGAACGCCGTCAGTACGGAGGTTTTCCGGCGGTGGAATTCAAATCCAAGAGCGAGCAAGCCAACTTCCATGTGTTGATGGTGAAAGCTGATCATCGTGTTTACTGTACCGTGGCCGTTTACAAAACTGCGGAAGAGCCGGTCGAGTGCGTGCGGTTCGTCAGCTCACTGAAGCTGATCAATCCCTGAGCGATTATTACTTCGAATCGCGATAAGGCGTTTCGGCCTGATAAAGCGCAAGTTTGCTGCGCAGCGATTCGGCGAGGGAAGCGACGCCGTTTGCATCCGCGAGTTCCAGGGCACGTTGAGCAGCGTTCACCGCTTCGGAAAATTGCCTGTTTTCCGCGTAAGCAGCGGCGAGCGTATGTAGAATTATTGGATCGCTCCCGCCGGACAATCGATTTGCCCGCTGAGCCAGCTGCACCGCTTTAGCACCGTCGCGCACTGAGGCATTTGGAGAAGTTGCCAGTATCCAGGCCAGATTGTTTCCGGCGAGAATGGAGTCGGGCTCGCTTTTCAAAGCTGCTTCGTACTCGTGCACGGCTTCTTCAGTTCGTCCCTGCTGGCGAAGGGCATTCCCGAGATTGTTATGCGCATTCGCGTAGTCCGGTCGCAGTTCGAGTGCCTTTCGGTAATGAACGATCGCCTCCTCGACGTCGCCTTTCTGACGGAGCGCCGTGCCGATGCTGTAATGGCTCTCGGCGTGATCGAATGGAACCGCGAGCGTCTTCTCGTACTCGGCGATGGCGGCATCGATCTCGCGATTTTGCAAAAGCGCGTTGCCTAGGTTGATGTGGCCTTGCGCGTGAAGCGGCCACTTTTCAACCGCTCGCCGGAGATGAGATATCGCTTCATCTGCATCGCCCTGTTGCAACGAGGCCGCTCCAATGTTGCTCTCCGTGTCCGGATCTTCGGGTGAAACCCGGAGGGCAGTTTGAAAATGGTCCATCGCTTCGGCGATTCGACCTTTCTGAACCAGTGCCTTACCGAGGTTGTTGTGATCCTTACTCTGGTTGGGCCAGAGTTCGAGGGCTTTTCGAAAATCACGGATGGCTTCATCGACGTTGCCACGCGCGGACAAAAAAGAGCCGAGATTGCTGTACGCCATCCAGCAATCAGGATTGCGCGCGATCGTTGTCCGCCAGAGCGTTTCAATGTCGCGGTAGTCGCGACATTGGCGCCAGCTCAAAGCTCCGAGCGTTAGCAACAGAAGGAAGGAAATCGTCGGTCGCAGAAGAACTTTTCCGGGCGCAATTGAATCCAGCGCCATCGTCATTCCCGCAGCGAACAGGGTCAGCGGACCGACGCAGGCGAGATATTGAAAATGGTCGGCGACAAAAGAATAGATAAACGGATAGACATTGATGAAGCCGAGTGCGGGGAAAAGCAGGCCCAGAAAAACAAGCACGGCGGCAAGTGGTCCTCGATTTTTTTTTCTCAGTCGCCAGATGAGCGCGAGCAATAGAATGAGCGTCAACGGAAAGAGATATTGCCACCAGATTGCGCCGCTAATCTGCCAGCGCGGGTAAATAAAAGTCAGTTTTACCGGCCAAAGAAGTTTGAAGAGATAAAACCAAAAGTCGCGCGCCGCGATCAAGCACCGTTGCAGGATCGACAATTGGAAGACGGTGCCGTGGGCTCCGACAAAATTCCGTTCCACCCAGGCGGTGAAAAGGCCGGCGCCGATTCCGAGACCAAAGAACGGCAACGACGGCACGACATCATCGCGCAGACGAAGCCGACCTCGTCTCCACCACAGGACCGCGAGAATTATGGCGGGCAGCGGCGCAATGGCCGTCTTGCACATCAAACCGAAAAGAAAAAGAGCGAGTGACCCGAAGTATGCGACTCGACTTCTGTTCTGATCGAAATTGAGGTAAGCAAGAATCGAGCAGAAAAAAAACAGACCGGAGAGCGTGTTCTTGATTTCCGAGATCCAGGCGACCGATTCGACTTGAACAGGATGAAGAGCAAATAATCCGGCGGCCAGCCACGCGCCCGGAACCTTCAGGCGCAGCAAAATCCGGAGCAAAACAATCGCGGCGAAGCCGTGAAGGAAAATATTAATTAGGTGATAACCGAGCACCGAATCGCCCCAAAGTTTTTGCTCGATCCAAAAGACGCTGTGAACCAGTGGATAATATTGTTGGGTCGCTCCAACCTGCGTCCAGACCTCGACCAGACCATGCCAGGACCGCAATTCCGGTTGGGTAATGTGGGCGTTATCATCCCAAATGGGTTTGCCGTTCCACGCCGGTAGATAAGCGACGGCGGTGGCAACTATCAGAGCGAGACTAAAGAGCCGGATCCGCTGCGAATTTTTAACACCGTTTCTCGGGTTCGACTTCGCCATTCAGTTTGCGCTCGATGTCGATTTCGAATCTCCTGCTTCCAGCATGCGAACCCGTCTGTCGAGGTGGGGCAGACGAATCGCCAGCGTGAGACCTTTGCCTTCACTGCTTTCGATCGACAATTCGCCGCCGTGCTCACGGACAATCCGGCGAACGATCAAAAGACCAAGTCCGGTGCCGCTGGTCTTGGTTGTAAAATAAGGCTCGAAAACGCGGCTAAGATTCTCCGCTGAAATTCCCCCGCCCGTGTCCGTGAAGCGCACGATCACGTGCGATTCATCCATGTCAGTGCGGATACGCAGAATTCCACGGCTCTTCATCGCTTCAAAGCTATTTTTGATCACGTTGTAAAACGCTTGCTTCATCTGGTCACGATCGAGCTCGAGCAGAGGCAGATCGGAGCGTAGCTCCTGCTCGACGACAAGATCGCGGTCTTTGATTTCCGGAGCAAAAAAACGGACCGCTTCTTCGACAATTGCATTGATGTTTTCCGGGCGCAGCTGCGGCCGTGTTGGACGGATCGCGCGCAGGAATTGACTGATGATGGAATCGAGCCGGCTCACCTCGGCGCGCGCTACCTCGACGGATTCCTGAAGTTCGGCGCGTTTTGAGCCGTCGAGATTACGCGCTTCGCGTTCGATCAGCTGCAAGTGAATGTTGAGTGAGTTGAGCGGATTTCCGATTTCGTGGGCGACGCCGGCGGCGAGCAAGGTCAACGCATTCAGCCGCTCCGACTCGATTGTTTGCTGTTCGCTGCGCCTGCTCTCCGTGATATCTCGCAAAATGATCGCGTGTCCGACCTGTTCGCCTGTAGCTGAGATCGCTGACCGCGGTGGGCCTACGACAGCGTCCCCAGCCACCGAATCTTGGCGCTCGATCACCAGAGGCACACTGTAAAAATTGATGAACCGGTTGGTCGGATAGAAAATCTCCATGTCGCGGCTGACCGCGCCTTCACACGACAGAGCGTTCCAATCCAAGCCGCGAACCCGCTCGTCCAAGCGTTTTCCGATCGAATCTTCCGCTTCCAATCCGAACAATTGGCAGGCCGCATCGTTCAAGTAGGTGATTCGACCTTTCGCGTCAGTGACGATGATCCCTTCTTGAATCGAATTGAAAACTGTCTCGAGAAAACCTTTCTCCTGAGCAAGACGCAGAAAATAATTCTGCACGTCCTCCGGCCCGATCTTACCGAGGCGACCAATCAGTTTTTCAACGAACCCGGCTTTCACAACATTGCAGAATGTAAATCGGCGGAAGGGCGGCTCAGTTCAATTCAAAATCTGCCACCATTAGGTCGACACCGGCGGCACTTCGATCTTAGACATCTCAACGCGGACGTAGTTCAAGACCACGGGGGCGAGGATCATGCCGGGAATTCCCATCACGATCTCCCCAATGATCAAGCCGATCAGCGTGAGCCAAACAGGATTGCGAGTCCAGCCGCCTATGATTTTGCTGTTCAGAAAGTACTCGAGTTTGTGAATGGCGACCAAAAAGACGAGCGCAGCGAGCGCGATCTTTACTGACATCGCTGCCGAGAGGAACAAGATAATTGTGTTGCTGATCAAGTTACCGATAATCGGCAGCAGCCCGCAGAGAAAGGTGACGCCGATGACAACGGCAGCGTGCGGCAGGCCAATACTGAGGATGAAAATGGCCGTGAGGACCGTGTTGATGCAGGAGATGATGATCTGCGCGCCGAGGACAGTCTCAAAACTGTGGTAGAAATCATGGAAGCGCGTCGCGATTTCGGTCGCGCACGCCGTATAGAGATTAGTTGCGTCCTTTGCGGTCGAGCCCACACTTGGATGACGCCAACTGCGAAAGAACAAGCTCGCTGCCACGACGATTCCGATCACAACGAGCACGAAAAGAGTGGTCGCGGCTCCGGCGAAATGCGCCACGTCGTTGAGATAATGGATTTCGTCTTTGACCTGCGCGATCAGGAACGCTTTTAGCGTTTCGAAGTCGGTGAACGGCAGCTCGATGTTTCTTTTTTCCGCCCATGCTGTCGCCGATGGAATTGAACTATCGGCAATATCGGGCAACGCCCGCCAGGCAGCGCGAGTAAAGTAGCCCGCAGCGTAGGCGATTCCGACCAGACAAATGACAAATAAGATCAACGAAAGCCATTTTCGTTTCGTGACAGCGTGCAGTTTGCGCAGCGTGAAGTAAGAAAAAAAAGCGGCAAGCAACAGGGTTCCCAGGTGCAGCCACGCTGCGACGATTAGCGTCGCAATCAGGACGCCGTAGGACACTTTGATAGGCGTGCTCATGTCACGCGGCTCGGTTAACAAACGCTACGCTGCCTGCCCGGTTTCTTTTTCTGCGCGTTCCTTCAACGCTGCTTTGCGCGAAAGTTTAACCCGGCCTTTATCATCAATGCCGATGCATTTTACCCAGATCGTGTCGCCTGCTTTGACGACGTCTTCGGTGCGCTTGACGCGAAAATCGGCCAGCTCGGAAATGTGGACGAGGCCTTCCTTGCCCGGGAGAACTTCGACAAATGCGCCAAACTCTTTCGTGGACACGACACGGCCCTGATAAGTCGTGCCGATCTCGATTTCCTTCGTCATCCCACCGATGATTTCCTTCGCGCGCTGCATCGATTCGCCGCTAGTGGCGTAAATGTGCACTGAGCCGTCGTCTTCGATGTTGATTTCCGCGCCGGTCTCGGCCACGATGCCCTTAATCGTTTTGCCGCCCGGTCCGATAAGCGCGCCGATCTTTTCCGGATTAATTTTGATTGTCTCGATTCGGGGCGCGTACTTCGAAAGCTCGGTGCGTGGTTTGTCAATAACACTGCGCATGATCTGAAGAATTTTCGTGCGCGCTTCTTTCGCCCGTTGAATCGCCTCGGCCAGGATTTTGTGGCTGATGCCGGGCAGTTTCAGGTCGAGCTGATAACCGGTGATGCCATTGTCGGTTCCACAGAGTTTGAAATCCATGTCACCGAAATGGTCTTCCGAACCAATGATATCGGTGAGCAGTTCGTAGCGCTTCAATTGTCGATCTTCGCCGTGCTCGGTGACGAGCCCGACGGAGATCCCCGCGACCGTGCCCTTCATCGGGACGCCCGCGTCCATCAACGCCAGCATTCCGCCGCACACGCTCGCCATCGAAGTCGAGCCGTTCGATTCCATGATCTCGCTCGAGATGCGAATCGCGTAGCGAAAATCGTTTTCGCTCGGCACGACCGGCTCGATCGAACGTTCCGCCAAAGCGCCATGACCGATCTCACGCCGCCCGGGTCCGCCGGTCCGACCAGTTTCGCCAACACTGAACGGTGGAAAATTGTAATGCAGAATGAAACGCTTCGATTGTTCGCCGCCGCCGTAAGCGTCGATCATCTGCGCTTCTTCGATCGGCGCCAGTGTGGCGAGCGCTAACGCCTGGGTTTCGCCGCGCTGAAAAATTGCAGATCCGTGTGCGCGCGGGATTACTCCAACTTCGCACGTGATCTGGCGCAAATCCTGGTAACCGCGTCCATCGACGCGCTTTTTCTTGTCCAGAATGCTAATGCGAAACGCTTTCTTCTGAACGTGATCGAACGCCTGCGAAATTGAGAAGGCATCGGTCTCGGGATGCTTTTCCAGGATCGACTTTTTGACTTCTTCGCGCAGGGCTTCAATCGCTTTGGCGCGAGCGACTTTGCCAGGCGTGTAGAGCACGCCTTCAATTCGGTCGCCGGCCACTTGATAAGCAATTTCGAGCAACTCCGGTTTGGCGCTAAGCAGCGGCATTTCGCGTTTTGGCTTGGCGATCCGCGACGCGAGCTCTTTTTGAATGCGAATTATTTCCCGCGTTTGCTCATGCCCGAACTCGAGCGCTTTCCAAAAATCGGCTTCTGGCAATTCGTTAGCCGCGCCTTCGATCATGATCACGTCGTTTTCCAAGCCCACGTAAACCAGATCGAGATCGCTTTGCTGACGCTCGGTGTGAGTCGGGTTCGCCACGAATTGGCCGTTAACGCGACCGACGCGCACCGCGCCGATCGGTCCAGCAAATGGAATGTCTGAAACAGACAGCGCTGCAGAAGCGCCATTGATCGCGAGAATGTCGGGATCGTTCTCACCATCCGCGCTCAGCAAGATCGAGATAATCTGAGTGTCGTAGAAATATCCCTGCGGGAAGAGCGGCCGCAACGGACGATCGATCATCCGCGACGTGAGCGTTTCTTTTTCGGTCGGGCGACCTTCCCGTTTGAAGTAACCGCCGGGAAATTTTCCGGCAGCGGCTGCTTTTTCACGGTAATCGACCGTTAGCGGAAAATAATCCTGACCTTCCTTGATCGCGGTGGCGGAGACTGCGCTTACCAACACCATTGTGTCGCCGCACGAAACGATGACTGCGCCATCGGCGAGCTTGGCGACTTTGCCGGTTTCTATAGATATTTGATTAGACCCAATTTGGGCTGTGACCTTCTGTTGCATTGTAATTTCCTGGATGTGCGAGTTCCAGGTCGGTCACCCTGACTGTAGGTTTTAACTCCAATCCCGCGGCTGCGGGACGGGCGGACCTAAAACCTAAATTCAAGGTGCCTGGCGACCTGGTTGTCGCGTTTTTAATTTTCGAATCGGCGTCGCACTGAAACGCGGACGCTAAGATCGACATCCGACCTGCTATTTTCGGAGGTTCAGTTTGTCGATTAACTTTTTGTAGCGTTCGGCTTGGGACCGGCTCAAATAATCGAGCAAGCTCCGGCGCTGGGCCACCATTTTCAGGAGGCCACGACGCGAAGAATGGTCTTTGGCGTGGTTTTTCAAGTGTTCGGTCAGTTCCCCGATTCGGCGCGTCAACAGCGCGACTTGGACGTCTGCGCTGCCGGTGTCCTTCCCGTGCAAC
>QHPY01000141.1 GCA_003219215.1 Verrucomicrobiota bacterium
TGCCTCGTTTGATTGGTGAAGACAACGCCGCGGAAGTAATCTTGAAAGGCAAACTTTATTCAGCGAGCGAGGCGTTAAAGATCGGGCTGGTCGATGAAGTCGTAACGCGAGAAAAGCTGCTCGACGCAGCGCGGCGTTTGATCGGTAAAGGAAAACGTCCACCTGCGAAAATCTCACGGTCGAAAGGAAAGACGCCGGTTCCGTCTGACCCCAAGTCTGCTCGGGCAAGGGCTCTTGGCGTTATCACAACCGGCGGCGCCAATGCGATCGACGAATCGCTCAAGCTGGAGCTTGATGCGATTGTCGATCTTGGAAAAACGGAATCGACCCAAAACTTGATCCGCAATTTTTTCCTGGCCGAGAAATATAAAAAAGGAACATCGAAGGCGCAGTTCGAGAAAGTTGCGCACGCGGCGGTGATCGGTGCCGGCGTGATGGGCTCGGGCATCGCACAATGGCTGAGCGCGCGAGGAGTGACTGTGATTCTGCGGGACGTGAACCGCGAACTGCTCGATCGCGGTCTGGTCAACATTGAAAAAACTTACGCCGACGCGGTGAAGCGCGGTTTGGTCGCGGAAGAAAAAGCCAAGCAAGGCCGCGCCCGTATCGTTGCTTCGACCGCGCCGATGGAACTACGCGATGTCCAATTTGTGATCGAAGCGGCGTCGGAAAAGATCGACATCAAGAAGGAAATTTTCCGCGAGCTATCGATGCAGGCAGGCCCGAAAACGATCATCGCCACGAACACTTCCGCGCTTCCGGTCAGCGAGCTGGCCGATTGCACCGTTTCGCCCGACCGCGTGATCGGTTTGCATTTCTTCAATCCGGTCAGCCGGATGAAACTGGTTGAAGTTGTTGTCGCCAAAGAAACTTCGGACGAAACGAAGGAGCACGCGCTCGCGTTCGTCCGGCAAATTGGAAAACTGCCGATCGTTGTGCGCGATGCCCCCGGGTTTTTGGTCAATCGCGTTTTGTTTCCGTATTTGCTCGATGCGGCCGAGCTTTTTGAGAGCGGCGTGGACTTGGAGAGGATCGACGAGAAATTGGCGAAATGGGGAATGCCGATGGGCCCGTTGCGTTTGATCGACGAAATCGGGATCGACGTCGCACTCGATATCGCAGCGACGCTTGAGAAAGCCTACGGACGGCGCGATCGCGCCCCGGAGATTTTACAACGCATGCGCGAGTCGAGGCTGCTCGGTCGGAAGAGCGGCGGTGGTTTTTACAAGTATGAGGGCAAGCAGCAATCGCCTAACGAGTCGCTCGTGCAATGGAGGCGCGCTGGTTCGGCCAGGAATGATGTCGATCTTGCAAATCGCCTGATGTTTTTGATGATCAACGAAGCCGCGCGTTGCATCGAAGAAGAAGTGGTCGAGGCGCCCGAGGACGCGGATTACGGGATGATTCTCGGGACGGGGTTCGCGCCGCACCGCGGCGGGCCTTTGCGTTTCGCCGAGCATTTCGGTTTGAAGAAGGTTATCGACGAAATGAATCGGCTGGCGCAGAGCGATGACAGATTCGAACCGTGCGAGATTTTGAAGAAGCACGCGCGCGACGGAACGAAATTCTACGAGTCATGAAGTCATCGCTGGAAGCACCCGAGAAGCAAATAGCGGAGGAAACCAGCGCAAAACCGCAGAAAGCCGCGCCTTCGTCAGTGATCGACACTTCCAAAATGTCGAAAGGTCAGCGCGAAGCGCTCGAATTGGCCGAAGCTTCGCGCGATCCGCTGGACGACCGCGGCAGTTTTGCGAGTAATCTTTTTATCGGTCGCTACGATTTCGACCGGATCTACCCGTATCCGGCGCAGACCGAAGAAGACCGCGCGGCTGGCGCCGAGTTTTTGGAAAAGATTGAAACTTATTTGCGCGAGCATGTCGATCCGGACGAAATCGACCGAACCGGCGAGATTCCGCCGGAAAATTTCAAAGGCCTGGCCGAGATCGGCGCATTCGGAATCAAAGTCCCCAAGAAATATGGGGGACTCGGCTTGTCGCAGTCGAATTATGGGCGAGCGGCGGTTTTGTTGGGAAGCTGGGATGGCAACGTGGCGGCGCTCGTTTCGGCGCATCAATCAATCGGCGTTGCGCAGCCGTTGCTTTTGTTTGGAACCGAAGAACAAAAGCAAAAATATTTGCCGCGCGTGGCTGCCGGCGAGATTTCCGCGTTCGCATTGACTGAAACCCATGCCGGCTCTGATCCGGCAACACTTAGCTTGCGGGCGGAGCCGACGCCCGATGGATCCGAGTTCATCCTGAACGGAGAAAAACTTTGGTGCACCAACGGTGTAAAAGCGGGTGTGCTGGTGGTGATGGCGCGGACGCCACCGAAAATGATTAACGGGAAAGAGCGAAAGCAAATCACTGCGTTCATTGTCGATGTCGATTCGCCGGGACTCGAGATCACTTATCGGTGCCGGTTCATGGGATTGCGCGCGCTCTACAACGGCGTCGTGAAATTTACGAACGTCCGCGTGGCGCGGGAGAACATGATCGCCAAGGAAGGTCAGGGATTGAAAGTCGCGCTCACGACGTTGAACACCGGACGCCTCACATTGCCGGCGGCGTGCGTCGGCGTTTCCAAACGTTTGCTCGAAATTTCACGCAAATGGGCTGGCGAACGAATTCAGTGGGGCGTGCCAATTGGGAAACACGCGGCCATTGCCGGCAAGATCGCGGAAATGGCCGGTAACGTATTTGCCATGGAGGCGATGACATTTTTGAGCTCGGCGCTGCTCGACCGCAAAGCCGGCGACATTCGAATTGAAACGGCGATGTGCAAAATGTGGGCAACGGAGGGGACCTGGCGAATTGCCGATGACGCAATGCAAGTGCGCGGCGGCCGCGGCTACGAAACGGCGCAGTCGCTCGCCGGCCGTGGTGAACCACCGATTGCGGTGGAAAGATTTCTGCGCGATTGCCGCGTGAACACGATCTTCGAGGGCTCAAGTGAAATCATGCGCCTGTTCATCGCCCGTGAAGCGCTTGATCCCCATTTGAAAGTCGGCGGCGCGATTTTCAACACCCAGCTGCCGATGTCGGAGCGCGCGAAAGCGGTGTTCACGTCCGGAAAATTCTACGCCGGCTGGTATCCGCGGCAGTGGTTCTCCAGCGGCGCCGGTAAGATCGACAATCTCCATCGCGATCTGCAAAAGCATGTCGATTACGCCGCGCGGACGAGCAAGAAACTGGCGCGCGGATTATTTCACGCCATGGCGCGGTTCGGTCCGAAGCTCGATCGCGAGCAACTATTGCTTTCGCGCTTTGTCGGCATCGCCACCGAACTTTTCGCGATCAGCGCAACCTGTTCTTTCGCGCAATATAAAATCGATCACCGCGAATCTCCGGACGATGTTCTGTCAGTCGCGAATTATTTCTGCCGGTCCGCGAAAATGCGGATCGACAATTACTTTGCCGGGACCCGTCGGAATGTCGACAAACGGGGCTACCAAGTCACTCAAGAGCTGCTGGCCGGCAAACATTCCACGCTGGGCGAAGGAATCGTGAGATAGGACAGTTTTTCACCAGCCGCCCACGCGGATTGGCCTCAACCACCCCTGGTAATGGCACTGCGCCTGCTTAAATCAGCGCGTGGCCGCCCTCATCTCTCTCGCGATCGGACTAGTGTGCATGTTGATCGGACGGATTCTTCTCATGGGCGCTGCTTTTGGCGTTAGCGTTTGGTGGGGGCTGGGCATTTTTCTGCCATTTGGCCCGTTGCTGTTTCGCCTCAGCTATCCGGACCTCGCGCCGTTATCGAGAACGTTCCGATTGGTCGCGTTGCCTTGTATTCTTGCTTATTTCGTGCTGCGACCGGCGCCGCTTTCGGGATCGCATTTCGGTCAATTTTTTAAACATAAGGAAGTGCCATCGGCTCCGGCGAACCATTACGGTCTCGAAAAGATCGCGATCGCCGCTCCGAGCCTGAATGAACGGCGCGCCGTTAACGTAAAAGAGCTTGAACGGCTGACGGCGTGGAGCGAAGCGCTGCGTTTGAAAAAGCGTGATCTTCTACACAGCGATGTGCAGGGCAACATCGCCTACAACGCGGAGGTGGCTGAGTATAATACCGCGCTGGCCAAAGCGACTGCGGAAAAGAACTCGCTCTGGCCGCAAAAGAAGTAGGCCGCCCCATCAGCGTCGGTTGACCAATTCTCCGGCGAAAGCTACTCTCAACGGATGAGTATGCCGCCCATGCTCACCGAGGCGGCCCGCACCTCGCGGCCGCGTTTGAGTAAGAGCAAAAATAAAAAATCTGTCGATCCGTCTCGTGTGCTCCACGTGCTGGGCGATCATATTTTGCTCGATGGTTTTAAGATTGTTCTCGATCAAGAAAAGAGCCGCGGCTCATATCTTTACGACGCAGTCAACGGTCATCGTTTGATCGATCTTTATGGTTTCTTCGGATCGATGCCG
>QHPY01000048.1 GCA_003219215.1 Verrucomicrobiota bacterium
AGCAGGCGGAAGCCAAGTCCAATTTTCATCAACACGAAGTTTTCGCGCGCGGCGTGACCATGTTCCAAATCGCGATTGCGATTGCCGCCGTTTCGGCGCTAACGAGAAAACGCGGCTTCTGGATGGTCAGTCTTCTTTTCGGCATTGCCGGCTGCGTCTTTCTCGCGCTTGGTTTCGGTCACTGAAAATGCGCGTGCTCGCCATTGACGCTTCCTTGCGCAACACCGGCGTGGCAGTTGTCGATGCAAACAACGGAAAAACGCGCGCGCTTTACTTTGGAACGATTCGCAACGCGCAATCGCTCCGCTCGTCGTCGTGTCTCGTCGCGATCCGCGATCGGTTGATCGAGTTGATTCGCGAACACGAGCCAGATTGCTGCGCGCTCGAATCCGTTATCTACGTGCAGAGTTACAAGACGGCGATTCTGCTCGGTGCGGCGCGCGGCGCGGCCATTCTCGCCGCCGCCGAAAATGGATTGCCGGTCTTTGAATATCCGCCGACACGAATCAAACAAGCGACGGTTGGTCGCGGTGGCGCCGGAAAAGATCAGGTCGCATTCATGGTGCGCGCGCTTCTTGGTTTAACGGAGACGCCGGATGCTGATGCAGCTGACGCGCTGGCAATTGGCCTGACGCATGTGCGCGCGCAAGAAACGGTGCGGGTGGGAATTCCCGGCGCGACGCAGATATGAGCCCGCCTACACAAACCTCCGGCGTAACAAGCGATCTTCGAATCAGCTGGCTCGGTCAAATCAAATTCGCTGACGCGCTTGCGCTCCAGGAAGACATTGTTGCGAGAAAGCGCGAAGATCGCGCCGCTGCCGACGAAGTGCTCTTGCTCGAGCACGAACCCGTTTACACCATCGGGCGTACGCCGGACAAATCGAGTTTGTTAGGCGGAGCGCATTTGCCGCATCCACTTTTTGCGATCAACCGCGGCGGCCAGGCGACCTATCATGGACCTGGACAGCTCATGGGCTATCCGATTGTCGATCTTCGCCGCTGCGGACAGGATTTGCATCGCTACTTGCGCTGGCTCGAGCAAATCCTGATCGATCTTTTAGCTGAATTCCAAATCGCCGGCGCGCGCCGCGATGGACTCACTGGCGTTTGGATTGGCTATCAACGCAAGATCGCTTCGATCGGCGTCGGCATTCGGCATTGGATCACGATGCACGGATTCGCTTTGAATGTTTGCGGCGATCTCGCGCCGTTTGCGCATATCGTCCCGTGCGGAATCAACGATGTGGCTTTGACGTCAATGGAGCGCGAGCTCGGCCAATCGATTTCTGTGATTGATGTTGCCGCTGTATTTGAGAATCTCGCTCGGCGGCGCATTGACGATCTCCATGTCGACCTTGCCCCGACCTGACCAACCATGATTCCACTGGAAGATAACTTTGCCGACATCATCGGAAAAGCGCAGCGCGGCCTCGGCTTGTCCGACACGCAGCTGGTGGAAAAGGCGCGCGTGAATTCTCAAACCGTGCGCAAATTGCGCGCAGGCGAATTCGACGAGCTGACGGTCTTGCGCATCGCGCCGGTGCTTGGCTTGGCCGCGCGGGCGTTGTGCGAATTGGCAACCGGAAGCTGGCGGCCGCCGAAAATGGAAGAGATCGAGGGCCTCGCGCAGTTCGCCACGCGCTATCACGACACGGCGGTGAATTCGTATCTGGTGTGGGACCCGTCGAGCCGGGAAGCGGCCGCGGTCGACACCGGCGCGGATTGCGCCGGCATGCTAAAGCTGGCGACGAAAGAAAATTTGAGCATCAACCTCATTTTGCTTACACATGCTCATTCCGATCATGTGGCTGACTTGCCACGGCTGCGGGAAGAAACGGGAGCCGAAGTTTTCGCGCCGGAACGCGAACCGGTGCCAGGCGCGGAAAAGATCGGCGAAGGAAAACGATTTCGCGTTGGCAAGATCGACATCGAAGCGCGGCTGACTTGGGGACATTCACCGGGCGGAATGACTTTCGTCGTGACTGGTCTCGCCCGGCCGGTTGCCATCATTGGCGACTCGCTTTTTGCCGGCTCGATGGGTGGCGGAACCGTTTCCTACAAAGACGCATTGCGAAATAATCTCGAGAAAATTCTGACGTTGCCCGACCAGACAATCATTTGTCCCGGGCACGGGCCGATGACGAGCGTGGGCGAAGAGAAGAAGCATAATCCCTTCTTTGCAGACAAAGTTTGAGGCCAAGCCAAATGACGAAGCACGAATGACGAAAGAAGCTCGAATGCTCAAATGACGAATCAACGATCGAGAGCCGCGTTTTCGTCATTTGGACTTCGCCATTCGCCATTCGCCATTTCATTCTTATGAACATTGGTTTTGTTGGCGTCGGGCGAATGGGCGCGAACATGGCGCGGCGTTTGAAGGACCGATCCGCCTCAGGCGGACACGTCACCGCCGTTTACGATTCCAATCGCAAGGCGGCCACGGGTCTCGCCGCAGAACTTGGTTGCGCCGCGGCGCAAGATTTATCCGAAGTAACAGCGGAGTCGGACATGATCTTCACCGTCGTGACCGACGACAGTGCGATGCGACAAATTTTTTCCGGAACTGGCGACAATCTGCTCGTGAACGCGCGCGGAAAGCTTTTCATTAACTGCGCCACCATTTCGCCACAGGCGCACGTCGATGTTGAAAAGCTGGCAAACGAAGCCGGCGCGGAAACTTTGGAGGCATGCATGGCTTCGAGCATTACTCAGGCGCGCGCGGGCAAGCTTTATTTGATGTGTGGCGGAAACGAAAAAGCTTTTCGCATAGCCGAACCGATTCTGAAAGAGCTTGCATCCACCGTGCGCTTCATCGGCAAAGCGGGCGAAGCGGCAAAGGTGAAAGCGCTGGTCAACATGGTGATGAACATCAACACCGCCGGTTTGGCCGAAGGACTCGCGCTGGGCGCCGCGCTTGGACTTGATTTAACAATGCTGCGCGAAGTTTTTTCACAGACTGGCGCGAACTCGCGTGTGCTCGAGACCGACGGTGAAGACATGCAGAACCGCGAGCACAGTTGTTTCTTCTCCGCCGGCCATGCCGCGAAGGACAGCGGCATCGCGCTCGAGCTCGCGCGCAGTCTCAGTCTCGATCTCCCCCTCGCACGCGCGACCAAGGAACAATACGACCGGATGATCGCGGAAGGTTTGGGCGAACTCGACAAATCCGGCATAGCCGAGCTCACCTTCAAAGATCGACATAAACATTCCGGCGATCGGCTGTGAGTTGCGCGTGATGCGCGAACGCGGGACGTTGTTCGGCTAAATGAAAACGGTCTGGCGCGTGTTTGGTTACTTGAAGCGATATCCGGCGCTGGCGCTGGGCACGCTCGGCTGCGCCATCATCGGCACGTTGATGGTGATCGTTTTTCCGGGCGTGACCAAATGGATCATCGACGACGTCGTGCTTCAGCATCATCCGGAAAAATTGATGCCGCTGGTTTTACTCGCGTTCGTCGCGTTTCTGCTTCAGCACGGCTTCAACACGCTACGCATCATTCTAAACAACACATTTGAGCAGCGGGTGATCTTCGATTTGCGGAGTGATTTGTATTCGCACATTCAATTGCTCCCGCTGCGCTGGTTCGACAATCGCGCGACGGGCGATTTGATGACGCGGGTGATTGAAGATGTGAATTCAGTCGAGCGCGTGCTGATCGACGGAATCGAACAGGGTGTGGTTGCGGTGCTGCAAGTCGTGATCGTTCTCAGCGTCATGTTTTATTTCAATACCAAGCTCGCGTTACTGGCGCTGATTCCGTTCCCGTTCCTGATCGCGGGCGCGTTGACCTACACGTTGACCGCGCATCGGCGTTATCGACTGCAACGCCGGGCGGCGTCGGCGATGAACGCGCTTCTCCACGATAATCTGTCTGGGATTCGCCAAATCAAAAGTTTCGCGCGCGAAAAAGAGGAACACGCGCGGTTTAATCGCGTAAGCGATCAATTGCGGCACGCCACTCTCGTGGTGATGCGGGTCTGGGCGCTTTACTCACCGTCGATGTCGATGTTTGAAGCGATCGGCGCCGTCATCGTGCTCGCATTTGGAAGTTACTCCGTGCTCAGCGGCGCGATGCAGCTTGGCGATTTGGTCGCGTTCCTGATGCTAACGGCATTTCTTTACGATCCGATCAGTCGCCTTCACCAATTGAACCAACTCGTGCAGGCCGGCCGCGCCGCAGGCGAACGCGTGTTTGAAATTTTGGACGAGCCGACTGAACCCGGCTGGGTCGACAATTACACACCGGTGCGCGTAGCCGGCGACATTCGCTACGAAAACGTCAATTTCGGTTATGCCGAAGGTTTGCCGGCACTGAAGAATATTTTGCTGCATGCGCATCCGGGCGAAACGATTGCGCTGGTCGGCGCGACCGGTGCCGGCAAATCGACCCTGGTGAGTTTGCTGCCGCGTTTTTACGAACTGAAAGAGGGCGATGGCCACATTTATGTCGACGGCAAAGAGATTCGCGAATACGGCGTTCGCGCGCTGCGGGAGAACATCGGCCTGGTCACCCAAGAAAGTTTTCTTTTCAACGGCTCAATTCGCGAAAACCTCTTGATGGGTAAACCGAGTGCGACTGATGCGGAGCTGTGGCGCGCGGTCGGAGCGGCCAATGCGCGCGAGTTTATCGAGCGCCTGCCGGATAAATTGGAAAGCGTGGTCGGCGAGCGCGGTGTGAAATTGAGCGTGGGGGAAAAACAACGGCTCTCGATCGCGCGCGCGTTGCTGAAGGATCCGCCGATTTTGATTCTGGATGAAGCGACCGCCAGCGTCGACACCGCGACCGAGCGTTTGATTCAGGAAGCGCTCGAACATTTGATGGCGAACCGAACGTCAATTGTGATCGCGCATCGGCTTTCGACGATTGTGCGGGCCGATCAGATCCTCGTTCTCGATCACGGCCGGATCATCGAGCGAGGCACGCATGAGGAGCTGATCGTGCACGGCGGAAAATACGCGCGGTTGTGCGAGCAGAGTTTGCTCGAGTCGCCGCGCGAAATCGTCGACACGGCATCGAATCTGGAGGAAGCGCCGGTGACTTCACCGGATGAACAGATGTCGATCTAAGCGGTCGGACTGTTGCGTTGGAGGAGCGCGTTGTATTTTCCTTCCAGCTTTTCGTAACGCTGCTCGGCTTCGGCTAGAGCGCGGCGTTCTTCGCGCAATGTTTGTTCGAGATCGCGGATGCGTTCTTGAAGGCGAATTGAAATGCCGGCTGCCGCGGGCTCGCTCACAGCTTCGGCTGCGCCCGCCTTCGAGCCGGTCGCGTTTGTTTTAAAGAGCGCAGGCATTTCACGAATCTGCCGTCGAGATCCGTCGCACGAATTGATAACGAAAGTGTCGGGGTTGATATCGCCGAGCCGAATGAATTCCTGAATCGCGCCGACGGTGGTTGGTCCGTAATAATGTTCGCTCGTCAATTCGACCAACCAGTCCATGCCGAGTTGCGCCACCATCGGCGCTTTCAACCACGTTTCTTGATCAGTCGAAACGACGTCTTGCGGCGCCACTTGAGCGGACGAAGCCCAACCCGCAAGTTGATCGAACGAAATCGGGCCGAAGACGGAGCCGCCCTGGTGTTTGCGCAAAAACCAGAGATGACTGGAGGCTTCCTCCATCGATTATTCGCCCGAAGAAGATGGCGACGGTATCGGCGATGGCGGAATCAAGAGTGTCTGGCCAGCCTGCAACTTCAAAGGATTGTCGATGTGATTGAATTTTTGCAGGTCGCTCACGCTAACGTTGTGCATCTTTGCGATGGATGTGAGCGTTTCGCCGCGGGCAACGACGTGGCTGTTGCCATCGCCGGCCTTTGCCGATGGTTCTGCCGGCGCCGGAGTGGATGTCGGTGTCGTCGAGGTAGATGTTGAAGTCGAGGGCGCGCCTTCGCCAATCATGACGCCAGGGCGTTGATTGGACAGCTGTAACTGGAGCTTCAGGATTTGCTGCGAAAGCATGTCGATCTTCGCATTTTGCTCGTCGATCTTTTTGGTCAGCTCCTGAAGTTGGGCGGTTTGATTCGCAGCAGTTTGAGTCGCAGTAGCCTTCGGGGTCGCTCCTAAAGTCTGGGCGAAGCTGTTCGAGCTGGCGAGAGCGACGAAAACAAATGCGGCAAGGACTGGTCCGAAGAGCGATTTCATCGAACCTCGATTTTGGCATCAGCCGCTCTCAGTGGCAAGCGGGGCCTAGACGCGCGTCAGCTTGCCTTCTTAGCATTTCTCCTTAAATTTTTTGCCATGCCGGAGCGTGTGCAAAAGCCGTTTGACCCCGCTCCGTGGGGTCCGAAGCAGGGAGACGAAGGTGGTCCACGCTCGCCCGATATTTCCCGGCCGGACACGAAAGATTTACTGAAAAAAATGCGGAAGGTGGACCCGAACCAGTCGAAGCGCTACCGCCAGCGCACCGGTCAATAATGGACAAGCCGCCTTTGGCGCTCGATCCGAACTTTTCGGGAGCGAGTGAAGATTTCCCTGCGGTCTTGCGGCGTAAAGGTTTGCTCCAAATCGCGCCTGAGCCAACTGCTGCCGCTGGGCATCATCCATTTGTTCCGACGGAATCGACGACTATCCTCGCTCTTAAATTTGCGGGTGGCGTGCTGGTAGCCGGTGACCGTCGTGCGACCGCGGGCAACACTGTGGTTTATGATCGCGCCGACAAAGTACTCGAGATCGATCGCCATTCGATCATGGCGATTGCCGGCGTGCCGGCCACGGCCTGGGAAATGGCGCGCGTGCTCGAACATTCGTTTCAATATTTTCGACGAACCCAATTGCAGGAAATGAGCGTTGACGGGAAAGTGCGCGCCCTTTCCAAGTTGTTGCGCGATAACTTTGGTTTCGTGATGCAAGGCGTCGGCGTGGTCGTGCCGATCTTCGCGACTTACGATGGAAATTCAAAACCGGAAGCGCGTCTTTATTTTTACGACGCGATGGGCGCGCAATTCGAAGTAACCGATTATGCCGCGACCGGCTCCGGTTCGCCGGCGGTGCGCGGCATTCTCTATTACGAAAACAACTGGGGCGGCAAAAAGCTACAGCAGCTGAACGAGGACGAAGCGATTGCGATCGCGTTACGAGCGCTCGACACGGCGGCGGAAGCGGACACTTCCACCGGCGGGGTCGATCGGAGCGGGAAAATTTTCCCGCTGATCAAAATTGTTTCGCGCGACGGGATTAACACTTTGCCGGAAGAAAAGATCGCGGCGGTGTTCAGACAAAACGTGGCATGATCGAAGAACCGTATCGTTGGGTGGAAGCGATCGCGAATCGGCGCGAGTACATCGAAACACAGCTGGCGGCCGGCAGTCCGATCGCGGCAGTCGGATATCGCGATGGAATTCTTTTCGTGACTCTTGGCCGTGCGCGGCAAAAGATTTTTGAGATTTACGACCGGATCGCGATGGGGGCGATCGGCCATCCGGGCGATATCGAGCGATTGCGAATGGCGGCAATTGAACTGGCGAGCACCGAGGGTTTCACGCGATCGGCCGCGGATGTCTCCTTGCGCCGTCTCGCCCATTATTCGCTCAGTCCGGTGATGAAGAGCGCGTTCGAACAGGTTTATGGTCCGCCCTATCTGGCGCGGCTTCTTTTCGCGGAAATCGGTTCGAGTCCGAAAGAAGATTTATTTTTGCGAATCGATTATGATGGCGCGATCGCGGCTGATGGTTTAACGGCGCAGCCGCGACAGCGATTCGCGGTCTTGAGTGGAACGCGCCAGTCGGCCGAACTGATGGAAAAGTTTTTGCAAAAAGCGCACGTCACCGATGCGGCGCTGCCGGATGCGGTCAACACGGCGCTGGACGCATGGAGCGTTGGCCGAATGGCGATGGGAGAAAACGCGAGCAAAGAATTGCCGGACCCCGCCGCTGTCCGCAAACATCGGGATGAGCAACTTGCCGGTGCCGGAATTGAAGCGGCTGTGCTCGAACGCGACACTAAGAGCGCGATTCGTTATCGAATTTTACCGGACGAAGAGCTGCGCTCCAGCCTTCAATGTTGACGATGTTTCGAGCGCGATTCGGCTTCGGCGGGACAGTGAAAAACATTGTCGCGTGGCTCGGACTTTCGCTTATGGTCGCATCGTTCGTCTGGTGGCAAATCCTTTCCATTCCGCGGCCGGCAGCTTCGGTGCGACACACGGCCGCGCCTGCGCCATTTACGCTGGTTGTTCTCGATCCCGGCCACGGTGGCCAGGATTCTGGCGCCATGTGCGGCGCGATTTTCGAAAAAGATTTGACGCTCGATGTCGCACAACGAGTCGATCGATTACTTCAAGCCCAGGGCCTCGCTACTTTGATGACGCGGGTCGGCGACAGTTATGTTTCGCTGGCGGACCGCGCCGCGGTTACGAATCGCGCGCGGGATTGCATCTTTGTCAGCATCCATTTCAACGAGGCAAAGAAAGTGGTCAGCGGCGTGGAGACTTATTTCGCGGAACATCAGGCTGCTCCGGCTCCGCGGCTGGTTTCGTGGATTCCTTTTTTCCAGGGGCCGGCGGCCGAATCGCCCCCGTTGGCGAGCCAGAGTCTGGCCCGATTCATTCAGGAAGCGATGGTGGCCCGGACGAAGGCGCCCGATCGTGGAACGAAAGCGGAACAGCTTTTTGTCATTGCTAACGTCGGGGTACCGGCGGTGTTGGTGGAGGCCGGATTTCTTAGCAACAAGGAGGACATCGCGAAACTTGAGAGTAACGATTACCGCGAGCAAATGGCGGCCGCGATTAGCGAAGGGATTTTGCGTTATCGCGACGTTTTGAAGGAGCGCCAACTGCCCCTGGCCGTGACCGGCCCAGGGACTGAATAGGGGGAAGATTTAGGCGTCAAAGCAACATCGACATCAGATGAGACTTCGGATCGCAATTTTAATTCTGCTCACTTCGGTCGGACCGCTTTGGGCCGACCAAGCGATCCAGAATGTGCAGCAGGCACTGAAGGACCAGGGTTTCTATTACGGTGAAATTACCGGAACAAAAGATGCGGACACCACCGCGGCGATTCGCCGCTACCAGATTCGCAACGGGCTCCAGATTACGGGCGATCTCAATGAGGAGACATCGAAGTCTCTTGGCGTCGATTCTTCCGGTGCGCGCGCGATTGCCAAAGCCTCGCCATCTCCCGTGCCGGCAACACCGGATAGTTCGGATTTGCGCGCCGAACCACGGGAAAGCGCGGGTCCGACAAATCCGTTGACCGGCCAACCGTTTCCGGAACCGCCCCAAAGTCGACAAGTGCCGGCTCGTCCGGATTATGATGTCGTTCCCGGGCGTCCCGCCCAGAATTTTGCCGGCACGCCGTACGAAGCAGTGCCGCCGCAGGTTCAGCGCAATGTGATTATTTCAGCCCAAAATATTCTGGCGCGACGCGGACTCTATCGCGGCGCGATCGACGGAAACGCCGGCTCCGATTTGGAATTTTCGTTGCGTGCCTATCAGGCGCGGGTCCGGCTTCCCGTTACCGGTCGACTCGACTTGGAAACGCTGGCCGCGCTTGAACTGTTACCCGGCGCCAACGCGCCGGTTTACGTGCCGCGCCGTCGTCCGTGGCGACAAGCGCCGGTGCGCGGCGAATGGATTCCCGACCGCTGATTGTTCGCTACGGCGAATCCGTCCTGCGGCGGATCGATCTCGGGAAAAGATCGCGATCGTTTGGCTTAAGTTTTATCCTGATCGAAACGCACCGTTTGCAGTTCGGCAAACACGGTGCCGACAAAAATCTGCGCTTCGATGCGAAGTGGAATGCGATTAGCATCGTCCGAAATCCAGATCGTCGCGCGCCGGAATTTGCGATGCGGTTCCAGTTCAAGGTTCTTACCGATACGCTTGAGCTGAAGATCGATTTTGATCGCATTGTATGTTCCCGCATGAACGGATACTCGCTCGTGTCCCAGCACGGTGACTGTCGTCAGATAAGCCGACGTGGCGGGATAAACAACGATGCGATAAACGCTGCGGTCATTGAGTGGCTGGCTCCGCAGGTAAAGCAGGGCGCTGTGCAGATCAAATAAACCGGACCAATTGAACGGTTTGGTCTTCGTTGCTTCGGCACTGGCCCCTTCAGTTCGCGCGCGCGTCACGCCGGAATTGGTGAAGGTAAGATCGGTGATTAGCTTTTTTTTGCGGTAAATCTCAGTCTGCTTGCTTTCGATCGGACGCAATGTTTCGGCATCGGCCAGGCCGCGGTAACTGGCGTCTAATTTCCACAAGGCGCGGACGAGACCAATCGTGCGACCGGCGGCCTCGAGTTGAAAATATTTATCAGCGGTCTTGCTGAAGTGCGTGTCCCCGGTGCCCGCAGTGAATCCGGACCAGCCGAAATGGTATGTAGCGCGAACCGGCCGGAGTTCCGGAAAATTACCCGGCGGATCTTTGGTCAGCGTGGATTCCCAACTCGGCGCCGCTTGTCCAATTCCAACGAAGGCAAGCGGCAGGAAAGCGATCAAACAGATAAGCGCAGTTTTGCATCCAGGCGACCGAGTTCGCTTGTATTCCTTTGAATTCACGTTCGCTCCGAATCCACCCGAAACGTAATCGTAAATTTTGAATCCGTACGCAAAAAACACACGCCAGGTCCTTTCCCGCGTGTGTTCCTTAATTCGCGAATTTCCGTTAAGGCTTCTTCGGCGTGGCGGACGGGCTTGTTCCTTCCTTGCTCGGACTGGTTGCAATCGTTACTGAGCTGGCCCGGCCTGGCTTGTTCAAGACCGTGATCACGTCGTTGGTGAAATCGACGCTGTCGCGAGAATACATCAGGACCGGAACGCCATTGAGACTGTTGCCGGATTTATCGAAGACCAGGTCGAGGCTGCTCGCTTTCACTTTGTCCAGGACGACGTCGGTAATTTCTTTGACGATGCCTTCGCGCATACGCAGCGCCTGTTCCTGAAGCTGACGTTCGCGAGTCTGCCGAAACTCGGTGATCTCGCGCTCCATGTTCTTGATGTTTGAAATCTTGTCGTCCCGCTCTTTGGCTTTTTGGGCCTTGGCGTCGGCGCTCAAGGCTGGGGCCTCAAGTTGTTTGTTGAGGTTGTTGATATCGTCGAGCGCTTTTTTGTAGGCGTCTGCCCGTTCGTCGTATTCTTTCTTCGCCTGATTCTTGGCGTCGTTGATCTTCGCCTCGGCGTCCTTGGTCTTATTGTATTCCCGGAAGGTGCGGTTCATATCGACCGTCCCGATTTTCAAGGTTCCTTGCCCGCGCGCCGCGATCGGCAGGACGAGCAATGAAACCAGCGTCAAAGATAGCAATTTTTTCATAAGAGGGCTAAATAAGTCGTCGGAAACCGGCCACACCGCAAGTGCCAATATTGGATTAAAACTGGTAGCCGACGCTGAAGTTGAAATGGCCGTGCTTACTGTTCCCAGCTGTGTCAATGGGAAACCCGTAATCGAGGCGCAATGGTCCAATCGGCAGATCGAGGCGAAGCCCGAACCCAAAGTCAGAGGCGAAGCTATCGAAAGTGCGCCGCGGGGTGACTGGCCGTCCGAAGAAGATAGCACTCGCCTGCGCATTCACGCCCCGTGGCACTGCAATTGTCTCAGGAGTGAAATCCCAGGGATCGGGGTTGACGAAACCGCAATCGTAAAAGACGGCCGCACGGGCCTTTTCAATGATAGGAAAACTTACTTCGACGGTCGCGCGGGCCATTGACTGGCCGCCGATCGGTTGATTGTTCGAATCTTTCGGTCCGATATCGCGAAATTTGAAACCGCGCAAATTATTCGAGCCTCCGAGATACAAACGATCGTAGATTGGCACGTTTGAGACCTCCGTTGGAATATTGTTCACGATCTCCTGGCTCATTGTTATGGGGTTAATGACGGGTTTGCCGTTAGCATCGAATACCAGTCCGGAAATGCCCAGAATTGATTTTGTTTCGGACTTATCCCACACGTCCACGGTGGCAGCCTCGACATCCGCCAAAAGGATAACGTCTTTCCAAACCCGGACATATTTAGTCGCTCCGAAATCTACTCCGTAAATTTGCTCGTTTCCGCCCAGCGGACCGCCGGTCACAAAGGGCGAAATCGAAATTCGCTCGCCGCGCCGAGTTAAAAATGGATTGTCGCGCCGGTCCCAAACCAGACCGGTGCTCACCATGCTTTTTGTCGTTGTGCCTTCTTCCGCGCGAATTAGCGGCGAGACGCCGCTGGACAAATCGTAGATCTCGTAGTTTTGCAGACTGTAGCCGAGCACTCCGTAGATCCAGGAATAGATTGGCTTCCGCGCTTCGATTGAAAGGCCGTAGTTGCGCTGGCTGTAGACAGAACTCAGATAGGTGGCCTCCGAGTAAAATACCTGGCCTCCGAGCGAAAGCCGCCGGTCGAGGAAATAGGGTTCGGTCAAGCCGGCTGAAAAGTCCTTCCGCTGGCTGCCGATCTGTGCTTTCGCCCGAAATTTTTGACCGCCGCCGGTTAATCCGGGCCAATTCGTGATATCGAAGTTACCCTGCGTCAACTCCACGAATCCGATCAAACTGTCAACCGTGCTGTAGCCGGCCCCGAAGTTGAGCGAACCGGTTCGTTTTTCTTCCACCTGGACCACCAGGTCTTTGCGGCCCTCGACGCCGGTTTCTTCCGGATAGGTGTCGACTTTGGAAAAGTAACCAAGATTTTCGAGGCGTTTCTTGCTCGTCTCGACTCGCACGGTGTCGAACACATCGCCGGGGGCGACCAGAATTTCGCGGCGAAGCACTTTATCTTTGGTGCGCGTGTTTCCGACAATGTTGATCCGCTCCACGAATGACCGATTGCCCTCCTCGATCTTGTAATGAACATCGATCAAGCCGGCCCCGGCCGGAGCCCCTTGCGGCAGAATCACAAGATCGACATATCCCCCGCGGCCGTAGGCATCCGCGATCGCTTTCGCATCGTCGTGCAATTGTTTGGGCGAGTAGACGGCGCCCTCTTTTGTTTTGATGACCTTACGAATTTTCTCCTCGGTCGTTTCTTTGTAACCGGTGAAAGACAGTTTGTTGACGTGATATAAAGTCCCCTCTTTGATTCCGATCGTGATAACCAGCGGCCCGTTCTTTCGCTCCCGGCCGACCTCTTGCACGTCCACGTCGATATAGCCGTGGTTTTGATAAAACTCTTTGATGCTATCGAGGTCCTGTTGCAATTGGACCTCGTCCAATCGCCCTGATTTATCGATGATCGAGATCATTGTTTTTCCGCGAGTCTTCATTTGCTTGCGTAAAATTCGCTCGCTGAAATGCTTGTTGCCTTGGAAGCGGATCTGTTTCACCGCTCCTTTCACGCCCTCTTTCACCGTGTAAATCACGCGCGCCGTGCCACGGCTCTCGTCGATCGGCTCGACCCGGAAATCCACTGCGATATCCGTGAAACCTTTGCTCTGATAACTATCGATAATTTTTTGCCGCGCTTTTTGCAGATCGTCTTCGTTCACCGGTGCGTTGAGCTTCACGCCAATCTCCTTGCGAAGCTTCTTTGCTTTCACACGGTGCGCACCATCGATAACCAGTTCGCGCAGCACCTGCCGGGTCTGCACGGCCACGATCACCTTCACGCCGTCGCCCTCCGGCTGTGCGAAAATGCGCACGTTTTGAATGGTCCCCGTCTTGTAAAGATTGCGAATGTCGTCTTCGACCGTCGAATCAGAATACGGCTGACCGACCGCTGTCCTGATTTGCGCCAGAATCGCTTCTTTCGACACTGTCGCCGGGCCGGAATATTGCACTTCGATCGAGCGTATGATCGGTGGTCCTTGTTGCGCGTGTGTGCTCGCCGGCGCGAACAACGCTGCGCAGGTCACGAGAAACATCGCCACCGCCCAGCCCTCTGCCGATCCCCGAAATTCTCTCATAAATCAAGATGCCGAATCCCGCGCAGCATAAAAACTGGCGCGGGACACGCGGCAATTAGAGGAGAAGCGGGCTATCGTCAAGGCGGGATTTTCTTCGAGAGTGGCGAGGGTCTGTCATAGACAGCGCCAGCGTCCGTTCAGTTCAACAGTTCGTAACAATTATTTCGTCGGCGCGGTTCATAACCGGCATCACGAATGAGGGCCTCGATCTTTTCCGCGTCCAGATGAAAAGTCGTTCCCGCCGCGCTCACCACGTTCTCCTCCATCATCACGGAACCGAAGTCGTTGGCGCCATATTTTAACGCCACCTGCCCAATGCCGGGTCCCTGCGTGACCCAAGAACTCTGGATGTTGTCGATATTGTCCAAAAAAATCCGCGCCAGCGCCTGCATCCGCAAATATTCCGCTACGCCGGTTGGCTGTTTCACTTTTAAGACCGTGTGTTGCGGCTGAAACGTCCAGCAGATGAACGCGGTGAATCCGCCGCTCCGGTCCTGCTGATCGCGAATTCGTTGCAAATGTTCGATCCGTTCTTCGATGGTCTCAACGTGACCGAACATCATGGTCGCGCTCGATTTCAAACCGAGCTCGTGCGCGACTTGCATCACTTCCAGCCATTGGTCGCTGTTAATTTTCAAGGGCGAAATTTTTTTGCGCACCCGATCGACCAAAATCTCGCCGCCGCCTCCGGGGATCGATCCGAGTCCCGCCTTTTTGAATTCGGAAATCACTTCCCGCAGTGGCATTCGGAAAGTTTCCGCGAAATGCTGGAACTCCGGCGGACTGAATCCATGAATGTTGATGTACGGATATTTTTTTCGGATGTGCTGCAGAAGATCGACATACCAGCTGAACGGCAATTTCGGATGATGCCCGCCTTGCATCAAAATCTGCACACCGCCCGCGGCCGTAAGCTCGTCGAGTTTCTGGTCGATCTGTGCGAGCGAAAGAACGTAGTGATCTTCGTCGCGCTCCGTCCGATAAAACGCGCAGAACTTGCAATACACATTGCAAACGTTCGTGTAATTGATGTTCCGGTCGGCGATGTAAGTTACGATCTCGCGTCCGCGGCCGCCGTAACTTTTTTCCTTGGCCAGGTTTCGCCGCACGTCTGCCAGCGCGCCGAGTTCCTCCAGCGGCAACGAATACAGCTCGATCGCTTCGTCGGATGAAATGCGTTCCCCTTCGAGCACCTTGTCGCTGAGCGTATCTCGATTCAGTGAAACCATTAACGCTAGTTTAACCGACTCGTCCGCTACTTACGAGCGATTTGCAGAAGCTGACTTTGTTGCAGAAAAACCGTGAGCGCGGCGTTGAACTCACGCGGCTTCTCCATCATCAGGAAATGGGACACGTTCTCCCACACTTGATAATCCAGTTTCGGAATGAGACCGCGCACGAACTGCTCGTACTCCGTTGTCCACACTGGTTGCTTCGCCAAAATCATCAAAACCGGGATATCGATCTTGTCCTCTTTCCATAAATCAGGATCGACCGTTGCTTCGAATTCGCTTACCGCCACGTGCTGTGGCGTTTTCAGCATGAGCGCTTTGATCTTGTCGCGCAGCGCGCCGTCATTGATCGGCTTAGTGACCGCATCCACGAATTCGCCCATCGCCTGCACATAACCGTCGCTGCGGAACGGCCCGATGAATCTTTCCATGTTGTCCTTGTTCACGAACGGCCGCAGCGGGCCTTCGACAATCACGAGCGCCTTCACTTTCGCCGGAAATTTCCGGTAATATCGGCGGATCACCGGTGTCCCATTGCTGTGTCCGACCAAAATCACCGACTTCACGGTCGCATCGCTCAATACGGCGTCGATCGCGCGTGCATACAAATCCATCGTGTATTCAATCGTCTTTGGCTTCTCGCTTTGTCCGTGACCTGGCAAGTCGATCGTGATCACGCGAATTTTCTCCGCCAACGCCGGCGCCTGTTCGCTCCAAACCGTTTCGTCGCAACTCCAACCGTGAACAAAAAACAGCGCCGTGTCGCCCTTGCCGTAGTTCGTGTAATGGACCTTGAGATGATCGACATCGAGAAACTTTGATTCACTCACGATCGGTTGCGCGACAAGCCGGCTCGCAGTTGCGATGATGACCAAAAACGCGCCGAAGTTTTTCATTCGGCGGATCTTATGTGAGCTTGTCACCGTCTGCACGCATCTTTCCTATTGCAGGGCAACCGCCTCGGTTGCCGTTTTTAAAGTTGGCAGGCGGAGCGTCTGCCCTACAACTTCTCGCATGGCGAAATCAGTCGCGATCGTTGGCGCGGGCGTTTCCGGACTGACCTGCGGTGTTTTTTTTGCCGAGCACGGATTTCAAACCGCGATTTTTGCCGAGCAGATCGGCCAGCAGACCACTTCTGGCGCCGCGGCCGCGCTTTGGTTTCCATACGACGCCGGGCCGGCCGACAAAATGATTCCGTGGGCGCTCGCGAGTTACAAAGTGCTTGTCGATCTTATAAAAGACTCGCGTACCGGCGTCTCAATGATTGAGCTTCGCCAATATTCGCGCGCCGGCGAAATTTCTATTCCC
>QHPY01000049.1 GCA_003219215.1 Verrucomicrobiota bacterium
CAAATCCGGTCGTTTCCAGCGCAGTTGATGTTTTCGCCGAACACTTCCAGTCGCGACAATTCCATCCGTGGCCAGTGAATTTAAATCACACCGCGTCGTCGCCACTAAGACATCGCCAACAGCAGCGCGCGGCAGGACGGCCGCAATCTCTGTCCCAAGCGCCAATCTGCTCGGCAAATCCTTTGCGCTATGCACCGCAAGATCGATTTTTTTGCTTAAAAGGGCGCGTTCAATTGCGCCGGTGAACAATCCTTTCCGGCCGGCGCGCACATCGCGAATTGCTGTTTTGGCATCGTCCCCACGCGTCTTAATGACTTTGATTTCGAAGTTCAGATCGGCCCAACGCGCCCGCAATCTGTCGACCACCAATCCAGTCTGCCTCAGCGCGAGTTCGCTGCCACGTGTGCCGACGACGATTTGGATTCGGCGTGAGCGCTTCATGGCTGCTGTTTCTGTAGCGGCGGTCTGCGACCGTCGCAAATGACGGCGTCGATTCTACAACTCCGACGGACGCAATGAGCCTTCTCCGACAGTAGGATGCTCCGACGCTTGCGCCGAACAATTTGACCCGCGCGCCATCAATTCACCAAACTCAGCCACATGCTCCGAAATGATCTGCTCGGCTGCGGCAATCTGTTCCCGGCGAGTGGCCAGCGATTGTTCGGCAATCGATTGCAATGAATCGATGTCGTAAAGATAGACGCCATCGAGCGCGTTCACATCCGGAGCGACATCGCGCGGCACAGCGATGTCGATAATGAAGAGCGGTCGATCGATTCGGTCGCGCAGCATCGGAGCAAGTTTCTCCCGCGAGAGCAACGGGAGGTCAGAAGATGTCGATGTAATCAGGATATCGATTTCGCCGCACTGTTTCGCCCATTGTTCGAAGGCAACAGCGCGGCCATTGACGGCGAAAGCGAGGGCTTCCGCGCGCTCGCGCGAGCGATTGCTCACGCGCAAATCGGCGACGCCGCGCGACACCAGCGCCCGAACAGTGCGTTCGCTTGTTTCACCCGCGCCAAGGACGAGGACTTTGCAATTCCGAAGGTCACTGAAAATTTTCTGCGCAAGATCGACCGCGACCGAGCCAACCGAGACAGCGCCGCGCGTAATCTCGGTGCGCGTCCGGACTTGTTTGGCCACTCGAAACGCGCGCTGAAACAATCGATGCAAATATCGGCCGGCAGCGCCGGATGCGCGCGCAGCTTCGTAAGCGCGTTTGGCCTGCCCAAGAATCTCGGTTTCGCCGACCACCATGGAATCGAGCCCTGAAGTCACGCGAAAGAGATGCTGCGCACACTTCTCGTTTTCGTAGCGATAAAATGGCGGTGCGAAATGATGAGGGTCGCTCTCGCGCACGAGACAACGCACGATCTCATCCGTCGATACTCGTTTCTCGGATGCGGCGTAAATTTCGACGCGGTTGCAGGTGCTGAGCAATAGCGCCTCGGCACAACCGGAACTTCGCAATGCGCAACCGGTTTCAGGGTTTCCGGCGAAACGCTCGCGCGTCTCGACATTCGCATTGTGATGACTGAGACCGACGCAAAACAAATTCATGGCGTGTGCGTTTGGGTGGTGAAGGTGATTCCCCAGAGAAGCGTCAATGCTGCGCTAAAACCAATGATGCAAAGCGCAGCCACCCGTTTCGGCGCGAACCAGCGCAGGTATCGGCCCTGTAAAATCAATCCGTAAAGAAACCAAACGCCGATCGCGCATATGATTTGCGTCCACGGCAAAGGTTCGCCGACAAAAAATCCACTGACCAATCCGAGCGTATAAAGCGCGAATCCCCACCAAAGCAATCGGATGATCGCGGCGAAAAGATCCGGTAGGGGCGGAAGATGGTAAAAAATCGAATGCAAATGGCGCGTCTTGAGTTGGCGCTCCTGAACGAGGTACATCACACCCGCGATGCAGGCGAGAGCGAACGCGCCGTAAGCAACAAGCGAGATGGACGCGTGAAATTCCAACCACGGATTGGCCGGCAATCTTCCGCGGTGCGGTGTGTCGATCGGCGCGAATAGCGCAAACAGTTGCAGAAAAACCACCAGCGGCGCAGTGAATGCGCCCATCAGCGAAAGCCGATATGCTGGCCCAACGATCAGGTAGAAAAGCGCGACCGACCACGCGACGAAAATAATCACCTCAAATAGGTTCGTTATTGGACAACGACCGAGCAGGTGACCGCGGATCGACAAAAAGGCTGTCTGGAAAATAAAGCCCAGCCCGACGGCGAAGAAGTTGAACCGCATCGGCCGAAAAATTCCGCCTCGCATTTGGAGGACCGTGTGCGCGATCGCCACCAGAAAACAGAGCGTTGAGACAATGAGAAGATATCGATCCACTGTGAGCGCTCACTTTAAAATCGCATCCCAATATTGGCAATGTGATTGGAGATGCTGAATGACGCCCATTTCGTTTCCTTTTTTGCTATGGTGGCGGCTGAAAGCTCGCATGGAAATACTTCACCGATTTCGACAGCGCTCTTGGCTCATCGCATTGCTGTTCTTTTGCCTATGTGTCGCGCTGAAGCTCAACGGGTCGTCCGTCGGAATGTGGGAGCAGGAACTATCGGAGCGGAAAGCTTCAAAGGGTCTGCTCCTCTTTGAGCCGCAACCCATCCGCACTGACGAGTGGCTGGTTTGGACACCGGCCGCGCTTTCTCAGGCGCGCCAGATGCCGCAGTTCCCAGTCGAGAATCCGAACCTTGGTGCCGGTCGCGCGCCGTTACTTCTCAATCTTCCGGTGGCCTACTACACGACCTGGTTTCGCCCGCAGCTTTGGGGATTTTTCATTTTTGATTTCGAGCGTGGGTTTTCTTTCGGCTGGATGGCGAAGATTTTCGGCCCTGTGCTCGCAACAGCCTGGTTCCTGCGCCAACTGGCGGTGCGCAGTCGCGGCCTCGCTTTATTCGGCGGAACTTGGATTTTTCTTACCCTGCAGTGGTGGTTGTCGTCGCCTACAATGCTGCCCGAAATGATTGCCACTTGGGCGATCTGCACGGGCTGCGCGATCCAGTTCTTTACGCAAACGAGCGGTTGGCGTCTCGCGATCGCCCTCGCCGCATTCGTGTACTGCGGCGTTAACTTCGTGCTCTGTTTTTACCCACCAGCGCAAATTCCACTCTTGTATCTAATGGCGGCGATTGTTCTTGGATTTGTTCTCGAGCGCCGACAGGCTGACGAATTCTACTGCGCAAAGCGCGGAATAGTTCTGGTTGGCTTGGGTATAGCCGCCGTCGCCATCGTGCTCGTGCCTTGTTTGATCGACATTCGACCAACGCTCGATCTTGTCTCCCACACGGCTTATCCCGGTGCGCGGCGAACCGCCGGTGGTGGGTTTTCAATCTTTAAACTCTTTTCCGGTCTGGACAGCTTTTTCCAGACAAAGCACTCGGTGTCTGCTGCTTACAGCAACGTTACGGAACCCAGCCATTCTTACCCGCTCTGGCCTGCTGTCGTCGCGGGCGTGCTCATCGCGCGCGCTCGTCGGCAAGTCACGGTCACGCCTCTTTTCATTGTGCTAACCATTTTCCTCGTGCTGCTGAGCCTTTTTTGTGTCGTGCCATTTCCGACGTGGCTCCTCCGCCCAACACTTTTGAGTTTTTCGACAGAGCACAGTGCACGTGCCGCGCTCGGGTTGGCTAACATCTTTTTGACCTGTCTTTTTCTCGATCGGTACCGAGTTCCATTGTTTACGAAACGCGGCGCCGTGATCGCGGTGGTCGCTTTCGCGTTGGCTGTTGCGCTTCTCTTTTGGACCGCCGGCTTTTACAAACCGGGTTTCTTTCCGGATCGACGCCAAATTGGTCTTTCGTTCGCGGCGAGCGTAGCGCTGCTCGCACTTTTCTTTTCCGAGAAACGCCGCCTATGGTTTCCAATTGCTCTTATCGCGCTCCTGGTTTTAAGCGTCGGTGCCGTCAATCCGGTGATGCGCGGACTTTCACCGCTGCTGGATTCCGAAGGTTTTCGGGTTGTGGACCAGATCCATCGGGCTGATCCAGGTTCGAAATGGATCGTCTACCACGACTTGATCCTTCCGGAATTAGTCAAGGCAACCGGCGCGCGTGTTCTCAACGGATTCAAAATCGTCCCCGATTTAGATTTCCTTCGTCGCTTCGATCCGGCCAAGCAGGCCAACTTCCTTTACAATCGATATGGGCATCTGGTTTGTGAATTGCCAGAGTCCCCGGGCGAAGTCGCATTCAGGTTCGTCGCGGCCGATTACTACATTCTCTATCTATCGCCGGGAGACTCCGAGCTTCGCCAGATCGGTTGCCGCTACGTTGTGCTGCCAGACATCTGGCCAGACGCCGAGTTGCATGGTTTCTCGTTGCTCCAAAGTGTCCCCGGAGAGCGAATCTGTATTTATAGACGACTCTAGCGCTCTGGTGCTGGCTGTGTTAAGACTCGCACCGCCGCTCGTATGACCCGTTTTCCGCCCGGCCCCAAATCCAGCTATCCAGGCAGCGGATTCTTGCGGTTTCGCAAAGATCCAATGGGCTTCTTGGAACGGATGGCCCGCGAGTTTGGCGACATCGTCCACTGGAAAATGGGAGGCCAAAACGTTTTTCTTATTAATGATGCCAACTTGATTCGCGATGTTCTGATTACGCAGGACAAAAAGTTCGATAAGCAACTGGAAGCCGCTCGATCATTGCTCGGACTGGGCTTGACGGTCAGCAGTGGCGAGCTTCATCGGCGACAGAGGCAAAGTATTCAGCCTGGGTTTTACCGCGATCGAATCGCGAAATTTGCCGAAGTAATGGTGCAGTGCGCCGCTCGCGCGCAAAACCGATGGGGGGAAAACGCAACGCTTGATATCAAGCGCGAAATGGAGCGGATCGCGCTTCGTGTAGTGGGCGAGACGTTGTTTGGCGTAAATCTGGAATCACATGCCGAGGCCGTCAGTCGGGCAATGACCAGGGCGATTGGTTCTCCGTCCAATATGATGGTTCCGATGCTGAAATGGATCGAGAAATTGCCGTTAAAGGGTGTTCGCGCTGCGAAAGCAGGCCGGGCAGTAATGCACGCGGTTGTTGATCAGGTAATACGCGAACGCAGGCCGTCGGCTGGCCAAACCGACGACCTACTTTCGAGTTTGTTGGTCGCCGACGATCAGATCAACGACGCGTCCGATCGACAGTTGCACGATGAAGTGATGAACCTGCTCATCGCTGGTTATGAAACCACGGCAAACGCGATGAGTTGGGCGTGGTATCTCATCTCGCAACATCCGAAAGTTGAAGATTGCCTACACCAGGAGCTGGATCGAGTTGTGGGCGACCGGTCGCCTACCATGGCAGACTTTGAAGCGCTTCGGCTTACTCAAAACGTGATCCGCGAATCGCTTCGATTGTATCCGCCCCTCTGGATAATTTGGAGACGAACGCTGGAAGATTATCCTATTAATGGCTACGTCGCGCCCGCCGGTTCTCTTGTTCTTATGTGCCAGCACGTGACCCACCGCGATAAGCGCTATTTTCCGGAGCCCCTTCGGTTCAATCCTGACCGCTGGACCGAAGAATTCAAAGAGCACATGCCCAAGTTTGCATATTTTCCGTTCGGCGGAGGAAGTCGCCAGTGCATCGGTGACCGCTTCGGGTTTCTGGAAGCCGTTCTGGTCGTTGCCACCATTGCCCGAAAATGGAAACTCACACTTGCAACCGGTCATCCTGTAGTTCCAGCCCCACTCTTCACCCTGCGCCCTAAATACGGGCTGCGCATGATTGCGACCCGCCGATAATTGGTGAGAGAAACGCGCTGGCAGACTGTCGAAGGCCGCGATCGCGTTTACAATTCCATCCTTAAAAGGGCTAATTTCACCATTCGCGACTCCGTGCCTGGAGACGAGCGTGAGATTCTTCGCTTATGCCAAAGGGTATTCGCCGCTAGTTTGACCCTGGAAGAATGGAATTGGAGAACCTTTGGCAATCCCGCTGGAAAAACACTTAGTCTCGTCGCCTTCCAAAAGGATGACGGACGGCTCATCGGACATATGGCCGGTGTTTCGGTCGATCTCGCAGTAGGGCGAATCTCTCGAAAGGCCTTCTTTATTATAGATTCCGTTGTCGATCCTCTACAGAAAGGGCGCGGCATTCATGCAGCCCTTTCAATGGCGATAGCTAAGAAGTCCGGCGAATTGGCAGCTGGATTTCCTATAGGTTTGCCCAACCAGCAGGCCTATCTTCCATGTCTCAAGATGGGAGGCACCCATCTCCTCACCATCCCCGTCTTTTTCAAGGTGCTCGACTGGCGCCGGGTGGTACGCGCTAAACTGCGCTCGAACTTTCTTGCGCAGATTGCAGGCGTCCTGGGTCGACCATTTCAACAAGGTCAAGCACCTGACAAGCGCACGGAGTTTACACTTCAGGAAGTCCAGCGCTTTGAAAGCAGTCTTGATGAACTTTCGGATCGGGTCGGCCCGCGGTTTGGGATTTGCCCCAAAAGAGAATCCAGTCTCTTGAACTGGCGTTATTTTGAACGCCCTGGCTCTCCTTATAGCGTTTTCTCGATTTCGTCCGGCGGCCAATGGCAAGGCTATATCGTAGTCAGGCTGCTGGAAAAATGGGGTCTCCGACTCGGCACGTTGGTCGATCTGTTTTTTGATCCCGATTGTGCGCCTGCGGGACAACTCCTCCTCTGTCACGCGGAGAAGCAGCTTCGCGCTAGCGGAGCGGATGTTCTGTGGGGTCTATTTGCTGCTCCGCAGACCTATCAAAAACTTTTCCGCAAGACCGGATTTTTTAAGGCTCCGCAACTCAAAGGTTTGCGACGCTTTCATTTTGTCGCCGACTTTATCACTATTGACGGTCTCCGCCCCGATCTCGACAGGCGCGACGGCGCTTTGCTTCGCCAGGCAGATCAATGGTTTCTCTCATTGGGCGACACCGATCTTGCCTGAAGTGGAAATGGCGGACCTGATTAGCTTGTTTACCGCAACGCCACTACGTTCTCGATCTTGTCCGCAGGAACCCAGGGCTGTTCCGCGGTGAACGCTTCGCCAGGGAGTGGCCCAGGATGCACCGCCGCCGGGAACTCGAGCCAGCCCGCTTCATCAAAGAACCATCCACGTCGCTCCAGTTTAACAAACAGGGCATGGACCGGCGAAAAGATACCGACTGGAATCGCAAGCTCGCCTGCGAAAGCATCACCAGAGTATCGCCCGACCGCGAACTGTTCGTCGTTGGCTTGGTCAAAAATTTCAACGCGCGAGGAGCGAAGCGGAACCTGCATTCGCGCGCAACGCAACGCTCCAACTTCATCATGCCCCAAAATAAAGAGCGCCGGCTTCCTCGGACACATCGGTTTCAGTGAACGCTGGAGAATGATCGAGAGCGAACGTGGCCGCCTTGAAATCGATGAGATCGATCCGTCGGCATCAATCGTTTCCCGTGCATTCAGCTTGATCAGGCGCTCGGACCGCCCGGCGTGATCGAAGAATCGTTTCCGCGACAACTTAAGTTGCGTCTTGTGACAACTGATCGCGCGCAGTTTGGCCGCTATTTCGACTGTCGTTTGTCGAATTGTCTCTGCGCGATCAAAAAATGCCGAGCTTCTCCCGTGCACGACGTAACTCCATGCCGACATCGCCCCTTTGGCCGAAAGATACTCGCTCCAGACGAGCCGAAGCATCACCGCCAGCGCGCTGTGGTCCGGATGCGTATCAGAGATCGACGGAACGAGAAGATCCGTCGGCGCCCAGTCCGCAACAATTGCGGCCAATCGCTTAAGCGTGACTCGACAACCAGACATCAACAGCTCGGTCAGTTTTTGATCGGCCAACGCCAGAAAAGAAGCCCTCGATGCACCGACTCCGAGAACATCCAACGCGGCGAGGGCTTCCGCGCGCCGCAATTTCCCCCAGCGTTCGCGATCAGTCCCGTTCAAACGCCACTTGCACTCTAGCACGCGCTGCGGCCACGGGTTATTCTCGCCATCGGTCGCATATATCACGCGAATGGCGGCACCAGCGCAAACCGCATGCTGGAGAACGACGCTGCAGGCGAGCGACTCATCGTCCGGATGCGCCGCGATCAGCATTAATCTGGAGCTGGATGTGAACACTGTGGCGAAACAATAACGCAGGATTACCTCCTACGTCGATAGTCGGTAGTGGTACCGTTTGGCCTGAAACTGTACCACTACCCGATAGTCACTATGGAGCGTGGATAATTTCATCACCTCGTCACCGTTGACCTCAAACGCACGTCCGCTAGCATCGCTCTGTGAATCCCGACGTCATCGAGAAGTTGCGCGCCGGCGTCCGCGACGTGCCGGATTTTCCGAAGAAAGGCATCGTCTTCAAAGACATCACGCCGATTTTGAAGGACGGCGCACTTTTTCGGGCGTCGATCGATCTTTTTTTGGAACGGTTTCAAGGAAAAAAAATCGACAAGATTGTAGGAATCGACGCGCGCGGATTCCTTTTCGGGTCAGCTGTGGCCTACGAGCTCGGGATCGGTTTTGTGCCGCTGAGAAAAAAAGGCCGGCTGCCCTACAAAACCGAGAGTGCGAAATACTCCCTCGAGTACGGCGAAGCGGAAATGGAATTGCACATCGACGCCATCACGCGGGGCGAACAAATCATTCTGATCGACGACCTGCTTGCGACTGGCGGAACCTCAGCTTCCGCGGCGACGCTGATCAAGAAAATAGGCGGCCACTTGGTGGAAGCGATTTTCCTGATCGAGCTGGAATTTCTGCACGGCCGGCAAAAACTTGAGCCGACGCCGGTCACTTCGTTTCTGAAATATTAAGAACCAGACGAGATTTCACAGGATTGATCGGATTGAATTCTGTTAATCCTGTTAATCCTGTCTGTTTTTTCTGTCGCGAACAACGACTTCGACCTTGATGTCCTGATGCGCGAGCTGGTCGTGAATGTTGCCTAACAAATCGAGCGCGCGCGTGTCCGGAATATGCTCGCAACGCACTTCGATTCGGGCACGTTTTTGCGCGAGCTTCGGATCCCACTCCGCAAATTCCCCGTCGAGCAAGAACGAAACGTAAGCGTTGAACCGCTCTTGTAATTCAAGTAAGCGTTTCTCGGAGCCGTCCCACGGTTCGGGCTCGTTCATCACCAGCACGGCCTCATCTGTCTTCGGGTCATGGGCAATCAAGTCGATGACGCCGACGCGGTTTTCATTGGTTTGATGCTTGCTGTCTGGTCCGGCCATTGGATTTGAAAGTTGAACGTTGGCTGGTGAGCGTTGAACGTTCAAGCGATGAAGCGCGTGAAGTCAAAGGCCACTTCTCTGACGCTGCTCGGTCGAAGCGAAACCAAATTGCCCGCTTCACCGTCCGAGGCGCGACTGGAAACGTTTCCAAACCCAACGCGCCGCAATTACCACATCCATTTCGAGACGGACGATTTCACCTGTCTCTGTCCCGTAACCGGGCAGCCCGATTTCGCCAGGATCGACATCGACTATGTGCCCGATCATCTCTGCGTGGAAAGCAAGTCGCTCAAATTCTATCTAGCGTCGTATCGAAACGAGCGCGCTTTCAATGAAGCAGTCACCAACCGCGTCCTCGATGATTTCGTGAAAGCTTGTTCGCCGCGCGAAGCAATCGTGACCGCGCAATTTTCCGCGCGCGGCGGAATTGCGCTTACCGTTCGTGCGGAATATCCCGACAAAAGGATTGGCCGCGATGGCCGATGAAACACGCGGTTGTTCTTCTCAGCGGCGGTCTTGATTCTGCGACGACCCTGGCGATCGCGCGCTCGCAAGATTACGAAACCTACGCCCTCTCTTTCGATTACGGCCAACGTCACCAACACGAACTCGAAGCGGCGCGAAAGATCGCAAAATCGTTAGGCTCAAAAGAGCATCGCATCGTCAAGATCGACAATCAGATCTTCGGGGGCTCCGCGCTGACGAATGATGTCCATGTTCCGAAATCACGTTCGGAAGAAGAAATCGGAACCGGAATTCCTGCGACCTATGTTCCGGCGCGGAACACAGTTTTTCTCGCGCACGCGCTCGCCTGGGCGGAAACGATTCCGGCCGGACACATTTTCATCGGCGCAAACGCGATCGATTACAGCGGTTATCCCGATTGCCGGCCGGAGTTCATCGCGCTTTTCGAAACGCTCGCCAACATCGGCACCAAAGCCGGGGTCGAGGGTGCTCGCATTCAGATTCACGCCCCGCTGATCAAGCTCTCCAAAGCGGAGATCATTCGCAAAGCCGTTGAGCTGCAGGTCGATCTTACACTCACTCACAGCTGTTACGATCCGCTACCGGACGGCCGCGCCTGCGGGGAATGCGATTCCTGCAAGCTGCGTCTGAAAGGTTTCCGAGAAGCCGGCTTTCCCGATCCTATTAAGTACGCGCGAGACCAGTCAGGCCCGTAGCTCCTAGCGAAAGCACTGATGAAAAATATCTTCGATCTGACGAAGCGCGAGCAACGTCTCGTCATTATGATCGTCGCCGCGCTGGTTACGGCCGCGCTGGCGAAACATTTTTGGGAGAACCGAGCGCAGCTGCCGCCCGCCAGAGCCTCCTCCGCCAAAGCGGCTACGGCGGCCGGGTCGACATCCACGCCAACACCTTTTCCAACGATTCACGCTGAGGAAGAACGACCCGAGCCGGACGATTCGCGCTGAATTACTTCCGATCTAAACCGGGGATGTGTCCGTAGCCAACGAATACCGCCGCCGGCTCTTTGCTCGCTTTTGATGCGGTCCGCCCAATTTTGAAATCGAACGCGCCGACACCTTTCCGCATCTGCCCTTTATAGGTGCGGCCTTCACTCGCGCCGACCATGAGCCGCTGGTTCGTTGCTTTGTCGCGGCCGATATAAATCATGGTTTGAATCACGTCAGGCTCACGACTGACACTGTATGGCGTCGCCCAAAAAAGCAGGTCGCCCGGCTTGAGCGCATCGAGCTCGAAACTGTCGTCGCGCTGCGCGAGCACAGCTTCGAAGGTTCCGGCTTTGCGCACCCAGACATATTGCTCACGCGCATCGCGCGGCACGTCTTTGATTCCGCACCGCGAGAGCACATGATAAACAAAACCCGAGGAATCCATTCCACGGCCTGCCGGATCAGCGGAGTTGATTTTGTAGCCGAGATTTTGCGTCGTCAGGTTAAGACCCAGGTCGATTACTTTCTGGACTTCCGGCGAATAACTTTCGGAACCCGAGATTTCGACTGTGGAAATCGTTGCATTTGGAATGGCGCCCTTTTTTCCAACCGGTGATGGCGGTGGCTTGATCATCGGCGGCCGACTCGGGGTTGGTCGCGATACCGGCGTTTTTACCGGAGTCGATGTCATCGCCGGCGACGGTGAGATGGTCGGCGTGGGAGAAGCTTTCTTTCTCTTCCGATGTTTTGGGGTTGGCTTCGGTCGGACGAAAAAGTTCTTCAATTTCTCACCGAATGATTCCCCCTGCTCTTGCGTCCCGCGCACGAGAGCAGTGCTCATCGCAACCGTCATCGCGATCACGAGCACGTAGCGCAGGTTACTTTTCACGCGATAGCGGCCGGTTCAGCCAGCCAGTGCCTGGAGTACGGCTTGGTTCATTCGAATGCCAGCCTCGAGATTTTCCAGTGGAAAATTTTCATTCGGCGAATGCGCCCGGCAATCTTGCAACGCGAGACCGATCAACAACGTTTCGACACCAAGAATATTTCGAAAGTCGGAGACGATTGGAATGCTCCCGCCTTCGCGAATGAGGGCCGCGTCCTTGTTGAACACTTTCTTCAGCGCTCGCTGCGCGGCCTGGCCGAATTTACTGTGCGGATCGGTCAAATACCACGGGCCATGATGACCGCTCGTCGTTTCCAGACTCACTCCCGGGGGCAGATTCTTTTGGAGATGTTTCTTCACGAGAGCGACAATCACGTCTGCCTTCTGATTTGGGACCAGGCGAAAGGTCAACTTCGCCATCGCGTGACTCGGCAAAACCGTTTTCGTTCCAGGTCCCTGATAACCACCGCCGATACCGTTGATTTCGGCGGTCGGACGCGCCCAAACCCGTTCGAGAGTGCTGAACCCTGCCTCGCCAAAAAGAGCGGGCGCGCCCGTTTCCTTGAGCATTTCGGAATCCGGATCGAGCGGCAATTTTTTCCAACTGTCCCGTTCCCAATCCTGCAACGGCGCGACGTCGTCGTAGAAACCTTCGACCGCGATGCGACCATTCTGATCATGGAGCGTGGCGAGCAATCTGGCGAGCGCTGCCGCCGGATTGGCCACTGCGCCGCCGAAAATTCCCGAATGCAAATCCATTTTCGGGCCAGTGACTTTGACTTCCAGTGCGGCAACTCCGCGCAGTCCGTAACTTAAGGTCGGCGTATGCGGCGCGATCATTCCGGTGTCGGAGACCAGAACCACCTCGCATTTCAATGCGTCGCGATTGTCAGTTAAAAATTTTCCCAGGTTCTGGCTGCCGACTTCCTCTTCGCCTTCAATCACAAGATCGAGATTCACCGGCAGGTCGCCATTTTTCTCGATCGTCTCCTGCAAACCAAGGATGTGCGAAAAAATTTGGCCTTTGTTGTCGGTCGCGCCGCGCGCGAAGACGTAACCGTTCTTCAAAACCGGCTCGAACGGTGGCGAATCCCACAACTCAAGGGGGTCCGGCGGTTGAACATCATAATGGCCATAGATCAGAACCGTCGGTCTGCCGGCGCGATGTTTGTTGCGCGCCCAAACGACCGGGTGACCCGGCGTCGAAACAACTTTCGATTCCAATCCAATCTTTTCCAGCTTTTGCGAAACCCAGGTTGCGCAATCACGAACTTTATCGGCAAATTTTGCGTCGGTCGAAACGCTTGGAAATCGCAGGAAGGAATAATACTCCTCAAGATAATTGTCGCGCATGGCCGAAACTTAATCAGTTTTTCGCTTTTTGCCTATGACTTCCGACGAAACTGGCCGCGGATCAAATACACAACTGACGCGAGCGCCAGCAAGATTCCATTCACGGCAAACTCCCGCACAGTCGCGTGCGAGAGAATCCAAACAATCGCGACAATGGCCAGAGCGGGAACGATTTTCATGCCCGGAAAATTAAACGGCTGACCGTCCGAGCGGATGTCGCGTTTCACCAAAAACCAGCAGCCCGCGCAGCACAGGAGATACATCAACAGGACGGCGACGTTGGAAAGTACCGCCAGTTGTTCAAATGTGCCGGTGACTGACAAGCTAAACGCGAGCACGGCGTAAGTGATGATGGCGACGTCGGGCGAGCGATAACGCGGATGCACATGTGCGAAAAACGCCGGCAATGCGCCGTCGCGGCCGAAAGCGAAGATCATGCGCGGCGAACTGAGAATGTCGCTCGTGACAAAGCCGAACGCGGAGATGGTCGCGCCGCCGAGGAGAATGGTGCGACCGATGCTGCCGAGAAATTTCGCGGCCGCTTCGGCGAGCGGCGCGTCTTTGTAATTCGCCAGATCGGCACCGAGTGTTCCCTGCGCCACGAGCTGGATCGTGATGTAAATAATGGTGGTCACAACGAGCGCGAGGTAAGCAGAACGCGGAACCGTGCGCGCCGGATTTTTTACTTCACCACTCGGAATCAACGCCACTTCGATTCCGACGAACGCGAAAATTAAGAGAATCACGCTATCGCCTAATGCCTCGCTGCCCGGCCACGCTGCCCAACTGAGATTCGCGGGATGAATGAAAAAGATTCCCGCGCAAATAAATAAGAGCAGCGGCAGAAGTTTCGCCAGTGTCACCACCGTCACCGCGCCGGCGCCTCCGCGCACGCCGCGCACATTGATGACGACGAGCAAGCCGTAGACGGCGATCATGACGACGATGCGCATGACCGGGTTCCCGAGAAATGGTACGACGATCGCGATCGAGTTCACCAAAACATTTACAACGCCTGCAACCGCGCCGAGCGCGGTGATCCCGTAAAGGACGCCGGCGAGAAAACCGACATAACGGCCAAACGCAACTTCGACGTAAGCGTAGAGTCCACCGGTCAACGAAACGCGACTGCCCGCAATCGCGAAACAAGTCACGAAGAGCACCATCGCAATCGCGCAACAAATGAACGCGAGCGGCGCCGCCGGTCCCAAACCTTTCGCGACCAACGCCGGCAAAACAAAAATTCCGGCGCCGATTGTGGCGTTGACGATGTTCGCGGTCAGTCCGGGAACACCGATGGCACGAATCAGTTGATGATCGACACTCTCCGCGCGTTGGAACGACATCGTCTCCTCGGCGGCCATTGGCGGCATCGTGCGTGATTCGAGCAGGGGAAGCAAGAGGGATCGACAGCCGGTGCAAGCACCAAATGTTGCGGTTGGGCGCTACCTAGAGCCCACAAATTGTGTCACTTTCGGCTTGTAACCCCCGTGGCATGATTATATTGAGCGGTCGGGATTCCGAAACCCGGCGCGCATGCATTTACAATCGCTCGATCTCTTGGGCTTCAAATCCTTCGCCGATAAAACGACTTTCAATTTCCACGAAGGCGTGACCGCCATCGTCGGCCCGAACGGTTGTGGCAAATCCAATCTGCTCGACGCCGTTCGCTGGGTGCTCGGCGAACAATCCGCCAAATCGCTTCGTGGTGGCGAAATGGCTGACGTAATTTTCAACGGCACCGACTCGCGCAAGCCGCTCAGCTTCGCCGAAGTCTCGCTTACTTTCACCGATTGCGCGTCGGAGCTGAATGTCGATTGGCACGATGTGCGCGTGACCCGTCGCGTTTATCGCGATGGCAATTCAGAATATTTGCTCAACAAAACGCCGTGCCGCCTGCGCGACATCCAAAACCTTTTCGCCGACACCGGCGTCGCCCGCTCCGCTTACTCGATGATGGAGCAAGGCAAGATCGACATGATCTTGAGTTCGCGGCCAGAAGATCGTCGCGCGATTTTCGAAGAAGCAGCCGGCATTACCAAATACAAAACGCAAAAGCGCGAAGCGCTGCGTAAACTCGAAGCGACCGAAGCAAATCTGCTGCGTATCGGCGACATCATCAAAGAAGTGAAGCGCCAGATCGGGTCGCTCCAGCGCCAGGCCGGCAAAGCGCGACGTTATCAGGCGTTGCACGCCGACCTGCGTGTGCTCGAAACGCATCACTCCAAAAAACAACTAGCAGCGCTCGACGCCGAGCTCGCTCACTGCCGCGCCGACATCGAAAAAATCGCGGCTTCGGAGCAGACATCACGGGCTAAGACCGATCGCGACGAGACCGAACTCGCCGAAGAGCGGCGCGCGCTGGACAAGATCGACATCGAGATAACAGACATCCGCGCCGAAGCGCAACGGTTGCAAAGTGAGATCGCGGCGCATCGGAGCCGCATCGAATTTAACCGTCAACGCAAAGACGAACTGGCCGATCTGATCGAACGCGCGCGCAACGACATCGACACTGCTGAAAGCAAACGGAAGCAGCACTCCGCCCAGATCCGCGAAAGTGACGCGCTGATTGAAAAAACGCAACGCTTTCTCCAAGCGAAACAAGACGAGCTGGCGAAAGTAACCGAGTTGCTCGATAAACTCCGCGCCAAGCGTGAGGCCCGTCAGGTCGATCGCGAAACCGCGCGCGCGTCGCTTTCCAAATACAAAGCGCGGGTCGACAAGCTCGAAGGTGATTTGGCCGGAATCACCGCGCGGTGCGAATTAACGCAGGAACAGATTCGCCAAATCTCCGTCGAAACAAAAGAGGCGACCAAAGCGTATGAACGAATTGCGTCGGAAATCGCGACCGCGCGCAATGCCACCGAAAGCGAGCAAAAGAAAATGGAGGAACTGCTCGCCCAATCGCAAACGGCGGAAACAAATTTGCGCCAACAGCAACAACTTCTTGGAGCTGCGGAAAATGAACTCGCAGTGTTAGAGCGTACTCTCACCGAAAAGCGATCGAGTCTTGAGATTTTGCGTCAGCTCAACGCCGAAGGTGAAGGACTCGCCCAGGGTTCGCAGGCCGTGCTCAAAGGCTTGGACGATCCCGAGCGCTATCGTGCCGCGATCGTCGGTTCGCTCGTCGCCCAGATCGATGTCGAACCCAAATTTATTCCGGCAATCGAAGCCGCGCTCGGCCGAAATCTGCACGCGGTGATATTGAACGACGCGCAAAGCGCCGAAGAAATCATTGCGCGATTGACGAAAAAGAAACTTGGGCAGGCCGCACTTTTCGTTCCGAAGCTCGGCGCTTCTTCTCACGAATCAGTACGCAAGAGTTTACCGAAAGGCGCACTGGGCTGGGCCGTTGATAAAATCGTGGCGCCGCGCTCGCTCGAATCGGTGATTCGCCAATTACTCAGTGGCGTTCTCGTTTTCGCGAAACTAGAACACGCGCTCGCGTGCAAGAAAGATGAGCCAACCCTGGCAATGGCGACGCTCGAAGGCGAATTCATTTCCGCGGAGGGAATTGTTTTCGGCGGGAGCAGCACGGTGAAATCAGACTCCTTTCTCGAACGGAAGACGCGCGTCGCCGCATTGGCAAAAGAAGAGACCGAATGGGCGAATCAGCACGAGATCTTGGTTCAGAAACGCGATCAAGCCAAAGCGAATGTCGCAACTGCGTCGCGCCAGCTGGACGATGCTCGTTCGCAATATCAAGCCGCGCATCTCGCGCAGTCCACTTCAGTAAACAAAATTTCGCTGCTGCAAGTGGAAGAAAAAGAGGCCGAGCGGAAGATCGACAATCTCAAATCAGAAAAGGTAACGCTCGAGCAACAAATCGAAGCGGCCGGCGAACGCGTAGCCGAGCTCGAAAGCGATTTGAACGCAGCGCGCGACGAACTCGCTGAATACGAAGCCGAGCAAACCGCTGCCGAAAAGGATGAAAAAGGCGCGCGAACTCAGGAGGAAGAAACACTCGAGACGTTGAACGATTTGCGGCTGGCGGTCGCGACCGGGCGACAGCGTCACGAAAGTCTGGAAGCGCAACGCCAACCAATGGCCGCGCGCGAAGCTGAGCTTGTCGAACTAATTGCGACCCGCCGGACCGATATCGCCAGTTACGAAAGCAAGCTCGCGGCGCAAACACAGGAAAACCGCGACGCTGAAGTTGCGATCGGGGAACAAACCGCGCGCGCAGCCGAAGCGGAAGCGACCGCGACCAAAATCTCGTCCCAACGTGCCGTTCGGCTCCGGGCAGTGCAGGAACGGGAAACCGAATTGCGCGGCTTGCGCAATTCGCTCAGCGAGTTGCAGGAAAAACGCGGCCATCGGCAGGTGCGCGAGTCGCAGTTGCAAATGCAGATCGAAAACCTGGCGGAAAATATTTCGCGGCGCTACCAAATCGATTTGCGCGCCTTCAGTCCGGACGAAGCTGCATTTGGGAAAACGTTGCGGGCACAATTGAAACGCGCCGAAAAAGAAGTCGCCCCAGCCGCCGATGTCGTTCTTGCCGACGACGAATTGCAAAAGCTGATTGTCGATCTTGCCCGGCAGCTCGATAACATGGGCCCCGTCAATCTGGACGCGGTTCAGGAGTACGATGAACTCGAGGAGCGGTACAAGTTTCTCGAATCACAAAATAACGATCTCACCAATTCCCGGCGGGAACTGCTGGATGTGATTTCGCGGATCAATTCGACGACCAAGAAATTATTCGCCGAAACATTCGCCCAGGTCCGCGCCAATTTTAGAGAAATGTTTGCCGAACTCTTCGACGGCGGCCGGGCCGATCTCTCATTGCTAGACGAGAACGATCCGCTCAACTGCGGAATCGAGATTTCGGCGAAGCCGCCGGGCAAACAATTGCAAAGCATTTCGCTGTTGAGCGGGGGCGAACGCGCCATGACTGCGGTCGCGCTCCTTTTCGCAATTTACATGGTGCGCCCAAGCCCGTTTTGCGTTTTGGACGAAATCGACGCGCCGCTGGATGAGAGCAACATCAACCGTTTTGTTCGAATGCTCGACCGTTTCATTGCGCAAAGCCAGTTCATCATCATCACTCACAACAAACGCACGATCGCGAAGGCAGACGTGCTTTATGGCGTGACCATGGAAGAACGCGGCGTGAGCAAACTGGTCGGAATGAAACTGACGGCGCCGCCAGCCGGCGCGCAAACACCGCCGCAGCAAGAACCCGCTTCTTCGCAACGCCAATTCGCCCTGGCCGAAAATGGCCACGGCGAACAAAAAGCCAGTCGCGCTGGGCGTTGATTTGGAGGGCGCCGCGGTGTCGGCGAGGTAAAATTGGAGCACGACAGCGCGTGTCCCTCCATAAAAAATTTTTGCGCGCGATTGTCGATCTTGCGTAAAATTAGCCGATGCTTCAGACGGCGCAGCGCGGAAAAAAAACTTCAGCCAATAAAGCGGCGCCGCATGAGCGATTTCTGGAGGCGTTTCGCTGGATGCTGCTCGCACGCACGCTCGAGGAGAAACTAGTCAGTCTTTACCGCGGCGGCCAGATCACCGGCGGCGTTTACATTGGCAAAGGTCAGGAAGCGGTCAGCGTCGCTTGCGGAATGTTTTTGCAGAAAGGCGACATCTTTGCGCCGCTAATCCGCGATCAAGCCGGTCGCTCCGCGTTCGGCGAGCCGATTGTCGATGTTGCGCGCACTTATCTTGGCTCGAGACAGGGACCGATGCGCGGACGCGATGGCAACATCCATCGTGGCAAGCCGGGCGACGATCAGCTCGCCATGATTAGCCACCTCGGCGCGATGGTGTCGGTGACGGTCGGCGCGTTGCTGGCGAAACGTTTTCGCGGCGAGAAAAATTTTGTCGGCTTGTCCTGCATCGGCGAAGGCGGCATGCAGACCGGTTCATTTCACGAAGGCATGAACATCGCGGCCGTTGAGCAAGTGCCATTAGTAATAGTCGCCACGAACAATCATTATGCGTATTCCACGCCAAATGACCGTGAGTTTGCGTGTGCTGACTTAGTAGATCGCGCGAAAGGTTACGGATTTGAAGGCTACAGCATCGACGGGACGGATTTGAGCATGTGCCTCGACGTTATTGGCAGCGCTGTAAAACGCGCGCGCGCCGGCCGCCCGCCCCAACTCGTCGTCGCTTCGGTCTTGCGCCTTTCCGGCCACGGCGAACACGACGACGCGAGCTACGTCACGGATGAAATGAAGCGGCAACCGTTTGCGCAGGATTGTTTGAAGCTGACAGAAAAGAAGGTTGTCGATCTTGAAATGGCCGATGCCGCGACCCTAAAATCCTGGCGGGAGGACGCCGCCAGGCAAGTGGACGAGGCAATCGCGACTGCGCAAAAAGAAGCGGCTCCTGACGCCGAGAAGGAAGATTGGTGCGCGATCTCAACGCGCGAATTGGTCGATCGACCCGAATGAGCATCACTTATCTCGAAGCCATCCGTGAAGCGCAGGCCAGGTTGTTGCGCGACGACGAACGCGTTTTCATTTACGGACAGGACGTGGGCGGAACATTTGGGGGCGCGTTCAAAGCAACCAAAGGTCTGGCCAAAGAATTTCCCAATCGCGTGTTGAACACGCCGATCAGCGAAGACGCGATCGTCGGCACCGCGATTGGGGCCGCCATCAAGGGGATGCGCCCGATCGTCGAGATGCAGTTCGCCGATTTCTCCAGTACCGCGCTGAATCAAATTCTTAATCACGCCGGCACGCATTATTGGCGGACGAATATTCCGGTGCCGATCACCATCCGGCTTCCATCGGGTGGCACAAAAGGCAGCGGGCCGTTTCACAGTCAATCAATGGAGTCAATTTACGCGCATTATCCGGGACTGATCGTGATGACGCCGGCGACAGTGGAAGACGCTTATACGATGTTGATCGACGCGGTCGCAATCGATGATCCGGTCGTCTACTGCGAGCACAAATATCTTTATTACCATCTCAAGGCCGACAAACTTCCCGACAAAGGTTTGCCGACGGGCCGCGCGCGAATTGCGCGCGAAGGTCGTGACCTGACGATCGTAACTTACAGCGCGATGGTGCAAGAATCTCTCGCCGTCGCCGGGGAATTAGCGAGGGAAAATCTCGAGATTGAAGTTGTCGATCTTCGCACGGTCAAACCGCTCGATACCGACACCGTGCTGGCGTCAGTTGCGCGGACGGGGCGTTTGCTTTGCGTCGGCGAATCGTTCCCCTGGGGCGGCGCGACCGCGGAAGTGATCGCACGCGTCACCAGCGAAGGATTTCACCTGCTCGACGCCGCGCCCGTGCGCATCAACGCAAAAGACACGCCTATTCCATATCACCCAAATCTTTGGAGCGCGCATCGGCCCGGCGCGAAGATGATCGCCGCGAAAGCGAGAGCGCTCCTCAAAGAATAATTTTATGCCGCAAGTTCCAATCATCATGCCGCAGCTGGGCGAATCGATCGCCGAAGCGACTATCGTCGACATCAAGGTGAAACCGGGCGATGAAGTCGCGGTCGATCAGGAAATCATCGACGTCGAAACGAACAAAGCGGTCATGGGCGTGACGACGCCGTGCAAAGGCAAGATCGAAAAGATCACCGCACAGTTGAAGGAAACCTATCCGATCGGTTCGGTGCTCGGTTACGTCGAAGCGAGCGAAGCAGACGCGGCAAGGTTCAAGAAACAAGCGCCCCCACCACAAACGGTGGCCGAAGAAATTCCCGCGCGCGCGGACCAGGAAGTTAAGCCAGCGCGCCAGGAAAAGGTCGCGGCGCGCGATGGTGATGGGGCGCGACCAGGTGGGTTACCAGTTCCGGCAACATTGAAAGGCGCGAGCTTTGTTTCGCCGCGCGTGCGCGCGCGGATGGCTGAGTTGCAATTAACTCCCGCGGACCTTGCCGCAATAACCGGAACCGGCGCCGGTAATCGCGTTACGATCAAAGATCTGGAGAATTTTCTGCACAAGATCGACAACCAAAGCGCGAAGGAAGCTTCGGCGATTCGCACGGGCGTGGCCGACGCGATGCGGCGCAGCTGGACGCGCCCATTATCGACTGTCGGCTCGTCAGTCAATCTCGATCCCGTCTTACAAGATCGACAGTCGCGCGACCCGAAACCTGGCCCTGGACTTTACGCGACGCGCGCGCTTGCCCTTGCGCTCGCGGAGAGTCCGACCGCGGCCGCGAAACTGATCGGCAACCGGGTGGTACAATCGAATTCGATCGATGTTGGCGTAGCGGTCGAAGCGGAGGACGGAATCATGGTCCCGGTGATTCGCAACGCCGAGAAAACTTCGCTCGCCGATTTAGTGAAAAAGTATCAGGAGCTCGTCGATCTTGCGCGCAAGCGCCGCATTTCGCCGGATATGCAGGCCGGCGGCATCGCCACGGTTTCAAACTTCGGAACGTTTGGGGTCGAATGGGGTACGCCAATT
>QHPY01000068.1 GCA_003219215.1 Verrucomicrobiota bacterium
ATTTCGGTGATCGAAAAGCAATCGTGGACATCGGCGCCGTGCAGATCGCGCGGCTTCAGATTAGCCATGCCAAAAGCTTTCTCCGCGGCTTTGCGCGCAATGGAAAATGTCGGCGCGTCTTTTTTATCGAGCGGCAGGTAGTCGGTCGTGTGACCGAAGCCGAGCAATCGCGGTGTTTTGTTTTTTTCGCGGCCGATCTTGTCCAGATATTTTCCAGACACGAGCACGACCGAAGCCGCGCCATCCGTGATCTGCGAGCAATCGGAAACTTTCAGCGGCGGAGCGACGCTCGGATTTTTGTCTGAGACTTGTGAGGCACAATCGAGCGTCAGGTCGGCGTCGCGCATTTGCGCGAGCGGATTGAGTTTCGCGTGCGCGTAATTTTTCCAGGCTACCGCTGCCAGGTCGGCTTCGGTTGCGCCGTACTTGTCGATGTAAATTTGTGCGATGCGCCCGAAAAGTTTCGGGAACATGAAATCGCCGTATTCCGGTTTTTCGTTGTGATAATCGGCCGCCGCCCCGAGAACATCCGAGCCGTCGAGCGACGACATCGTCTTTTGTTGCTCGGCCCCGACTACGAGGACCACATCATAGAGTCCGCCCATGATCCATTCCGCCCCGAGCAACACCGACAGCGCTCCCGAAGCACAGGCCGCTTCGGTGTGAATCGTTGGAATGCCGCGCAATTTCGGATCGATTTCCGGAATAAATGCGCCGAGCTGTAATTGCTTGGTAAATTGGCCGGCGTTGAAATTGCCAACCGTACCCGCTTGAACTTCGCCCGCGTCGATCTTGGCGTCATCAATCGCCTTCTTGCCGGCCTCAATGATCAAATGCCGGATGGTTTTCCCTTCCTTTTTCAGGTTGCGCTTAAAATCCGTGCGCCCGCCGCCGATAATATAAACTGGCTCGCTCATAACATTGTTAATTTAGCTAACCTTGTCAGTCTGTCATCAACCGCCGAAGGCATCGATCCCAGTGATGTCCTGGCCAACGACCAGGGTATGGATGTCGTGCGTGCCTTCGTAGGTGTAGACGGTCTCGAGGTTCATGAGGTGACGGATGACAGAATAGGTATCGGTGATGCCGACGGCGCCCAGGATGTCGCGCGCTTTCCGCGCGCACTGGAGCGCCATCCAGACATTGTTGCGCTTCGCCAAAGAAATCTGCGCGGGGCGCGCCGTCCCCGCTTCCATCATGCGGGTCAGACGCAAGGCGAGTAATTGCGCCTTCGTAATCTCCTGCACCATCCAGACCAATTTTTCCTGCACGAGTTGGAAACCGGCAATCGGCCGGCCAAATTGTTCGCGCGATTTAGCGTAGGTGAGCGCGGTTTCGTAGCAATCGATGGCTGCGCCAATCACGCCCCACGCCACGCCCACGCGGGCCTGCGAAAGACATGATAACGGCGCGCGCAGCCCCGACGCTTTGGGCAGACGATTCTCCGCGGGAATGCGGCAGTTTTCGAACCAGCATTCCGACGTGCGCGACATGCGAAGACTGAACTTTCCTTCAATATCCTGCGCGCGAAATCCGGGCGCGTCTTTTTCCACGACGAACCCGCCGACGCGTCCGTCCTCGTCTTTTGCCCAAACCACTTTGACGTCGGCAATGGATGCGTTACCGATCCAGCACTTGCTGCCGTTCAAAACATAATGATCGCCGACGCGTTTGGCGCGAGTTTCCATGCCACTCGGATCCGAGCCGTGCCCGTGTTCCGTCAGCGCGAAACAACCGACGCGCTCGCCGGAAACCAGTCCCGATAACCAGCGCGCGTGCTGCTCCGGCGTGCCGAAGGAATGAATCGCGTATATGGCAAGCGCGCCTTGCACGGACGCCTCCGAACGCAGACCGGAGTCTGCGCGTTCAAGCTCCTGCATAATGAGGCCGTAGGCCGTGTAGCTCAGTCCCGCACAGCCGTGCTCTTTCAAGTACGGCGCAAAGAGACGTAAGGCGCCCATGCGCGTCCGCAGATGTTCCGGAAACTTGGCCGCGCGATGGCAGGGCACGACCTCGGGCATGACTTCCTCCTGCACAAAACGCCGCGTCCGATCACGCGCCGCGCGCTCGTCATCAGCGAGAAGGTCTTCGCTCGCGTAGTAATCCAGCGAGGTCATGCAATGCCTGGCTTTTCAACAGTGCTATATCTTTTAAGGTTCTGATCCGCAATAGCACATAGGCATGGCACGACTTCACGAATATCAAGGCAAAGCCATTCTTGCCGCCAACGGATTCAAGATTCCGCGCGGCCGAGCCGCTTCAACTGCTGACCAAGCGATCGCGGTCGCGAAGGAACTCGCCGCGGGCAAGAAAGCGGCCGAGGTGGTTATCAAGATTCAGGCTTGGACCACAGGACGCGCCGGCATGGGAGGCGTGGCCTTCGCCAAAAAACCGGCGGATGTTCGTGGCCACGCCGCACAGATGCTGGCGATGAAAGTTGGACAGTTTCCTGTTGAAACTGTGCTGGTCGAAGAGAAGATCGATATCGAACGTGAATTTTTTCTTTCGTTCGCAATCGATGACGCCGCCCGCGCCCCGATGATTATTTTCGCCGCCGGCGGCGGAAGCGGAATCGAAGAGCGCGCTGCATCGACCCGGCGTATTGCCTGCGATGTGAATGGCGGACCACTCGATTCGGCCGTCAGCGAAGCTGTCGCTTCGAGCGGATTATCATCTAAACCCGCAAAGCAATTGGCCGAGTCGATTCAAAAACTATTTGCTGCTGCCAAAAGCGTGGAAGCGCGGTCGCTCGAAATTAATCCGCTGGTTTTGACCAAAGATGGTCAGTTCGTCGCCGCCGATTGCCGCATTACGATTGATGATTACGCCGTGGCGCGGCATCCCGAATTGAAAATTGAGATTGCGCGCGAGTTCGATCATCCGCCGACCGCTCTCGAGCGCGTCGCCTACGCGGTCGAACAAAGCGATCATCGCGGCACATTTTATTTTGCGCAGCTGGCGACAGCGGCTGCCAAAAATTCCAAAGGTCTGGTCGGTTTTCACGGCGCCGGCGGCGGCGGATCGATGATGTCGATGGACGCAATCGTCAACGCGGGATTCACCATTGCTAATTTCACCGACACCAGCGGCAATCCATCCGCGTCCAAGGTCTATCGCGCCGCCCGGATCATTCTGGCCCAGCCCGATCTGGTCGGATATTTCGGTTCCGGCTCCGGCGTCGCCAGCCAGGAACAATACTGGTCCGCTTACGGATTGGCCAAAGCATTTTGGGAACTCGATCTCGATATTCCGGCGGTGATTCGTTTGGGTGGCAACACCGAAGATCGCGCCGTCGATATTTTGCAGCGCATGTCCAAGTTGCTTCGCGCACCGGTCGAGGGTTATCGCAAGACCGACGCGCCAGCCATGATCGCCGGACGTTTTACGGAACTTGTTGCGGATGCGAGCGGCACAAAATGGAAACCGCGCGCTCCGCGTGTGCCGAAATTCGTCAAAAATACGTCGGCCACCATGCTTCCCGTGAAAAGTGGTCGGGTATGGATCGATACCGCGAAATGGTCCGAGATTCGTCCGGCCGTCGAAACGCACTCCGGCGGATTGATTGTCGATCATAAGGGCAGACCCGCGTCGTGGCTGCCTAACGAGGAGTTCGCGACCAAAGATTCCGAGTTGCTCGCGTGCGACGTCGAGTGTCGACTCGCTGGCATCGACGGCTTCTATCTTGAACTCGATATTCCTGGGCTGGACGATCTGATTGGAGGCGCGCGCTAAATGGCAATCTTGATCGATGAGACCAAGCGCGTTCTGGTGCAAGGCATCACTGGTCGCGAAGGTCAGGCGCGCACACGCTTGATGCGCGAGTACGGGACCAACGTTGTCGCGGGCGTGACGCCGGGCAAAGGTGGGCAGACCGTTCTCGGCGTGCCGGTGTTCAACACACCACAAGACGCGGTCAAAACTCTCGGCAAGATCGACATCTCCGTTCTTTTTGTGCCAGCAGCCGGTGTGAAAGGCGCAGCCATTTCGGCGATTGAAGCCGGCATCAAACTCACGGTGTTGGTGCCCGATCGCGTACCGGTGTGGGACGCGATGCAGATCGCCGTGGCGGCCAAATCAAATGACGCGATGTTTGTCGGACCGAACACTCTCGGCGTTTTGAGCCCAGGCAGGGCCGTCGTCGGCATGATCGGTGGTCGCGCGGAAAGTGCACGACAATGGTTCAAGCCCGGCATTCCGAAGGGTGTCGGAGTGATCAGTCGTTCCGGCGGCATGGCGTCAAGCACGGGCTATTATTTGGGACAGTCGGGGGTGCGCATTTCAACCATCGCGCACATTGGTGGCGACGCAGTTCTCGGAATTCGTATTCCCGATGCGGCCCTGATGTTCG
>QHPY01000069.1 GCA_003219215.1 Verrucomicrobiota bacterium
GACGCGGGCCTGACCGCCGAGAATTCCTTCCGAACCCACTTCGCGCGCCACGCGCGTGACTTCCGAAGCGAACGAACGCAGTTGGTCCACCATGACGTTGACCGTGTCCTTCAACTCCAAAAATTCGCCTTTGACGTCGACCGTGATTTTTTTCGTCAGGTTTCCATTCGCCACCGCGGTTGTGACCGTGGCGATGTTACGGACCTGGGCCGTCAAATTTCCGGCCATCAGGTTCACGTTTTCGGTCAGGTCTTTCCAGGTTCCAGCCACGCCTTTAACCTTGGCCTGGCCGCCCAGTTTTCCTTCGGTGCCGACTTCGCGCGCCACTCGCGTCACTTCCGAAGCAAAGGCGCCGAGTTGATCGACCATTGCGTTTACGGTCTTAGCCGTGCGCAAAAATTCGCCCTGTAGCGGCCGACCGTCGATTTCTCTGGCCATTGTTTTCGAAAGGTCCCCTTTTGCGACAGCGCCGATGACGCGCGCCATTTCGCTGGTCGGGTGAACCAGATCCCCAATCAGAGTGTTGATGCATCCGATGGAATCTGCCCAGCCTTCCGAAACCACACCCAACGAAATGCGCTGACCGATACGGCCTTCCTTGCCGACTACGCGTCCAATGCGCTCGAGCTCACGGCTCATTCGTTCGTTGATGGCAATGACCTCATTGAAGGTATCGGCCACTTTGCCGGCCAGGCCCGTCCAGTCCGCTGGCAACCGGACTGAGAAGCTTCCACGCTTGAATGCGATTAATGCGTTGAGCAATTGTTTTAGCTCAAACTGGTTTTCGCCGTTAAAACGCGAGCCGTTTGCCGGATGCGCAATAGATACAGAAGTAGTTTTCTTCATAGAGAGTCAGAAGAGTGAGAAAGGTAGAGGTTTTCCGATCGCGAATTTCGACCCGGTAAGAATGAACCCATAAGCCACCGCCCTTGGACGAATCGTCAGATTCATCGCATAAAATCAAATACGCAGCAAGCGCAGCGCCAAGCGGAACCTTATGGGCTGCGAAGTTTTTGACCAGAAGTGCCGCTTTGAGATCTGGTCGTGGAGACGAAAGTTCACCGGAGCACCGATAGTCGATGCACGAATTCGCGTTAACCTTCGGGGTTACTTGGGAGGTTTAACGACGGCCTGCGTTTTCGCGTCATCGCCGATCACGATGAAGCGACCGTGATACGGCGGCATCGGCTTCGCCGGGTAAGGCGGGCGGATGATCGCGAATCCTTGCGGGCAAAGCGCAAGACTAAGCAGGACGCCGAGGGCGAACGTTTTCATATTGCTGTTCCTCTCTGCATCATTCGTGCCATAGAAATTCCAATTTTTCGGTCGAGGCTCAGTGGATAAACCACCACGGCGCGATGGAATAAGCGAGAAACGAGCGAGGACGGACGATCGCAACGTCCGACCTGGATATCGAGACAACACGCGCGATGAGGCCAGGAACAACGGCAGTCCGCAGCGTGTTCAAATCGCCGCGGACATTACTGGGCAAAATCAGATTGTCCAATGTTTTGTGAAATGGGGGCGCTTTCGCATTTCGGATTTCGAATTACTTTCCTGTCCGATGCCACAATTTTCCTATCGAGCCCGCAATGCGCAGGGCGAGTTGGTCGAGGGAGTGCTGGATTGCGCCGACCGCGCGATTGCCATTCATCAGATCGAGCAGCAACGTTGCATCCCAATCCGGATCGAAGCAGTCGGCGTGCGGCCGGAACATGCGGATAAGAAAGAATCGGCGGCCACTCCCCCGGCGCCAACGCAGACTCTGAAAATTCCGCACAGTCAGTTGCTCATTTTCACCGAGCAGCTCGCCCATTTGCTCCAGGCCGGAATGACGCTGGACGAGGGATTGTCGATCTTGGAAAAGCGGCTTAAGCAGCCGCGCGTGCAGCAGATGACGCGGACGTTGCACCAGGCGCTGGTCGACGGCCGAAGTTTTTCGCAAGCCCTGCGCGAGATGCCGCGAATTTTTCCACCGCTCTTTGTCAATCTAGTTGCGGCCGGGGAAGCGAGCGGCGCGTTGCCGGAGATTTTACTGCGGTTGGTCAAACATTTGACGCAGGCGAAAGATCTGCGCGACCGCGTGCAGCAGGCGTTGATTTATCCGGCTTTTCTGGCGGTGGCCGGCACGGCGCTGATCACCATTTTCATCACATACATGGTGCCGCAACTAACCGGGTTCATGGCGCAAATCGGCGGTGCGCTTCCATTGCCCACGCGCATCCTGATGCAGATTCATCACGCAATCACCACTTACTGGTGGCTGGCCATTCTGATTGTTATTGGCGCTAGTGTTGGCTTTCGCGCATTCGTGCGCACGGAAGAAGGGCGGCTAACCTGGGATCAGTTTCGATTGTCGATTCCCGCTTATGGCCGTGTGATTCGTCATCGCTATTACGCACAATTCTCGCGGACGCTCGGCACCCTCATCCAAAACGGAATTCCCCTGCTTCGATCACTCGACTTAGTAAGTGAGATTGCTGGAAACCGATATCTGGAATTAAAAATAATAGAAGCGCGCCGCGCCGTGATTGATGGAGCGACGCTGTCGACTGCATTAAGCTCGCAGCACATCTTTCCGGATTTGTTCACCGATATGATGGCAGTGGGCGAACAAACCGGGCGCTTCGGAGAAACGATGCAAACCATCGCCGATGTTTATGAGCGCGAGCTGGATCGCAACGTTGCAATCATTTCGCAATTAATTCCGCCGGTCATCATCGTCGTCATTGCGACCGTTGTGGGATTGGTTGTTTACAGCATTCTTTCGGCAGTATTTGAGGCGACACATAGCTTGCAGTTTCGGCCGCACTAAGATAATCTTCGCAGCCAAATGCTCCTCCGCATCGTTGTGCTGTTTTGGCTGATTGGCGCAACATCTTTTGCACTCGCTCAGGTGGCTTTGAACAACGGTTTGGCGCAGAAAGAGAGCACCGCAACCGCGGAGAGCGTCACTGAAAATGCCTGGATCGATTTGCGCCAGCATCCGGCAGCAAACTCGCGGCCGCAAAGCGCGCCGAGTTGGGTCGAAGCGGTTACTATGGCTCCGACTGTGGAAATAAACGGCGCCTCTGCGAAAACCGTCTTCCGTATTCGCGTCGCGCAACCGCCAGGAGACTACCAGGTTCTCTTTTTTCGATTGTTTTTCGATGACAAACCCGACGCCCGCCCGCAGTTAGTCGCCTGGAACGAATTGGGCACACAAGTTTTGCGATCCGGCGAGCTCGGTTCGGGTGTGGGTTTACCAACCTCGGATTCAGTTATCATTCCGATGAGCGGAATCTCAACGCTCGATATCGAAGTGCCGGGTGATGGGAAAACGATCCGCGGCGCGTATCTCGATTGGATGACGAGCAGCGAGGTGGTGCATCCGCTCAACACGGAACATCGGGACATCATCCCGGAGCCGTTTTCATCGCTGCCGCCGCTGCATTCGCCGGAGCAAGACTTGGAACATTTCGGAACGGTCACGGCAACATTGGCGAGCGAACCCATCGCGATCGGCCCGGACGCGCAACACAGCGCGGCCTTCCAGTTCGGAATTGAGGAGCAACCGCTACTCGCCCTTTTGACTTTTGAAGTCGCCAGCCCTCGAATCGACTCGCCGCCTGAAGTTTATGTGAACGGCGAAGATGTCGGCGCGGCGACACTCATGCTGCCGGAATTGGCGGATCCAGGTTACCGCGGCGAAGCAGAACCGCTTCTGAAGATGCATTTTGAATACACCGGTTGGCTGCGCGCGCAGAAACTGATTCCGGTCAGCAACTTGAAAGTCGGCACCAACGATGTGATCATCCTGAGCGGCGCCGCTTCTTCAACATCGGCGATTCGCGGGACGCAGGTGCAACTAAAATACCGTTGGGAAAAATTCGATTATCTGCTGCAGGCCGACCATTAATTGAACCGCAACGAGCCGTTGCGTGTCTGTCTTAGATCAGAAAATGAGAAAACGAACGAACCAATCCGCTTTTACGCTGCTTGAGATCATGATCGTGGTCAGCATCATTGTGATCTTGCTCGGTCTCGCGATTTCGCGAATCGGTAACCCGACTGGCTTTGCTAAACAGACCGCCGTTCGGGCTGACGTTCAGGCGATTGGCACCCAGTTGATGCAATACGAGGCGATGAACGGTTTTTATCCGACCACTGAGCAAGGATTGCAGGCACTTGTGGCTCAACCCGAAAGTGACCCAAGGCCGACGAGATGGTATCCGTTTTTCAAAGACCTTCCGAAAGATCCGTGGGGCACGGTTTACATTTATCGCTGCCCCGGAATTAAGCATCCGGACAAATACGATCTGTTTTCAGCCGGACCGGATCGCCAGCCGGACACGGCGGACGACGATTGGGGCGAATAAGGCCAGTTAAGATCGCTACTCCTCAGCGCCCGCCGGTGGCGTTGGCGGCGGCTGCGGGTTTCGTTGAATGGTGCCGCGCACGTGCGGTGTTGGCACTGGCGCTCCGGGATTTTGACCCGGCCTCTGGAAACCAGGTTGCGGTTGGGGCGGGACCACGCCCGGCATCGGCGGACCCGGCTTGTTGGGCAGCGGTTGCGTCAATACGGCCTGATTGAAAGTCAGCGTCGCAAATTGACCGTCCTTACTGATCGTCACCTTGGTTTCGCCAATTTTGTCTGACCATTGGATGTTCGCGATCGCATAACCATCCACCGGATTTTTTGTGGTCAGATATTTTTTAAATTCCCGTTCGCCGCTGGAAGCGATCGTCACCATGTCGCCATCGGGCGATTTTGCGGCATTGGCGACGTAAAGATCTTTCGCGAAGTTCGGCGTCGCCGCCGGCGCAACCACTGCGCTGGCGACGGCGAACGGCGAATGATCGAGCATGCCTTTGTAGCGATCGAAGTTTAAGCGCTGCGGTAAATCGTCATCGGCCCGCGCGGAAACGGTCGCAATGAGCGCGAAGATCGACATATAGGAGCCAGCTCTCATAATCAGCCTTTCTTGCGTTGCGCGGGCGCAAACCAGCGCGCGATTTTGAATTTAGCGCGCATCATGGTCGCGTCGTTGCCGTCAATGGCGAGGTTCACACTTTCAAAGACAACAAAGGCGTCCGGTTGTTGAACGTCATAAAGAAAATGAACAAGGTCCGGCCAATGACTGCTGGTCTCGATGGAGGCGAAAACGGCTTGATGGGTCGGTGTTGTTTCGCCAGAACCAATCGCCGGGTTCTCGATCAAAACATTGTATTTGCCGGCGATTTGTTTGAGTTGATCGAGCAAAGTGGAAGCTTCCTCGGCGCCCGTGAGCGTGGGCTGAGTTTTCTGCAACCATTGGTCGCGTTTCGCCCAGAGCTCGCGTTCCTTCATGTAAATGGTTTGCTCGGCGCGCGTGGCTTTGCGCGAGGCCAGCTCGCGTCGCGAGTTGCCAATAGTTCCCAAAACCCATTTCCAAATGAAAAGGTTGATGAGCAGAAGCAAAACAGCGGCGATGGCGAGCGTCATGATGCGCTCCCGCTGGTTCATTCGCTGATACGCAGCTCTCAATTTCTCCATCATCGCGGCTTTCCTTCCAAACGAAATTGCGCGTGATTATTCGGCAGAATCCGCGGCGCAGCCATATCGAAACGGAAATTCTGCAAACCGGCGTTCTTTTTTATCTTCTCGGCGAATTGATAAGCGAGCGCCGCGGTGTTGGCCTCGCCATCGATCGAAAGCTGGCGGGCAGATTGATTGTAAGCCGTGATCCGCACATCCGCCGAGGGCAGACTTTCGTAAAGGCGCAACAAGATCTCGACCGGATAGAAGCGCGAGTCGATCGCCGGCGCGAGCGCTTTCCAGTTGGCTTCGGTCTCGCGAATGAACCGCGTTTGCGGCGCGTCGCGCGCAATCAGGCGATCGAGTCGCGCAATGGCGAAACGCGCGTATCCCAGGTAAAGCAGAAAGAGAAGGAAAATCGCCGCGTAGGCGCCGCCAGCTAAGGTGAGTCGTTTCTGCCATTCGCCGCGCTTGGCAAGTTGCGCCCGCCGTTGCCGCCAGCTGTCCGGCAAGAGATTGAGTTTAACCGACGCGGGGGGCGTCTCGATTCCCACTAGCTCCGTTCGGCTCGCGAGAATACCTTGAACGGTATCGCGAAGTTCGTAACAGCTTTCATCCAGCAAAACATTTGGAAACGAAGCATTGATTCCTTGCAATTCGGCACTCAGCGCCAGTTGCGGCAGCTCCATTTGCAATTGCTCCGGCAAGACGCCGTCGAGCGTGCGTGCGAGGCTGACCTTACCGTTTTCGGTGACGGCCGAAACCAGCACCTCGCCTTCGGGATAAATGAATAGCGCTCTGCCTTCGGGCGCATGTGTCGTCGCGCGTTGCGCAGCGTAAACGGTGACCTGGCGCGGGATGATGCCCTTATCGAGCAGCGGCGCGGCGATTTCCGCCAGTCGTTCGTTCCTCACCGCAATCGCGGAAATGACGCTCTCGGTTTCATTTTGCTCGATCAACTCGAAATCGGTCGTCACTTCCTCCGCCGAAAAAGGAAGGGCCTTCTCGATTTGAATCCGGACCATCTCCGGAAATTCCGTCGGATCGACAGTCGGTAATCGAAATCGCTGCGCTAGGACAGCCGAGACCGGCAAGCTCAGGACGACATCGTCCTGTGTGGACACGAGCGGCACGGCTTCGTCGAGCGTGTGCAGCAAACGCACATTCCACGAGCCGTCGCCATCACGCACTCGCAAAAGATTCCAGCCATGCGCGGTCGGCGTGATAAAGACCGGGGTCGAACTTGTCTCGATGACTAAAACTCCTTCCAAGTAATGAGCTGGGGAACGACGCCCACCCGGCGAAACACCATTTGCACCGTGCGCCTGGCTCTTCCGGCTGTTCCGACGCTGACGACGCGCAACACCGGGTCCTTGAACGAAACGAGTCCGTTGAGTTGTTTGAATTGTTCTTCGTTCAATCCAAGCACAACGCGGACCTCGTCGATTCCTCTAAACTGCATGTCATCGTCAGTCCCATCGATTCCATCCGGCCCTTGTCGCAACTGCAAGAACCGATCTACCGCTTCGGGTGTTATCCCTGGCAAAGCCAGTAACACATCGCGCGACGCCCACGCCAAATCCACCGGGCCGCTGCTGTTGAGGGTAAAATCATCATCCCAACCGGGAGTGGACGTAAACTCGGCCCAGCCCGCGACTTTTTTCAACTCATCGATGCGTGTCAGCAAACTATGCGGCGGATGATAGTCGTCGCTCTCGGGTGGCGCGTTCAATCGATGTAATCCAGCGCTTGGTTCAACCCAATCCAGAAGTGAATCTATCATTGTGTC
>QHPY01000070.1 GCA_003219215.1 Verrucomicrobiota bacterium
GAAAGATTTTGCGGGATGGGGGGTTTGATGCGGTGACAGAGTTCACGAGCGAACCGAAGACCGGCCAAGTTATGATCGTCAGCAACGGAGGGACGGTTTTGTTTTATGTGATCGGTCATGACGCTGCGGTCGCGCGCCGGCTGGTGGAATTTTTGCAGCGAACAGATTTCGCTGGAGTCATTTTCACGCGCGAAGGGATGGAGGGAACATTCACGCTCGACAAGGCCAGGATCGACAACGAGCACGCGCCCGACGTCGAGATGGCGTTTCGCTGGGACGAAAACAAAAATCAATTCGGCGTCGCCGGAATGATGGATGGTGATTGGCAACGCGCCGCGGGGAAAGGAACGCATGCGACGCTAAGCAAATTCGAGATGCATAATATGCTGATCGCGGCCGGCCCGGATTTCAGGCGCGGCGAGGCGGATGAGTTGCCGAGCGGGAATATCGATCTTGCCCCGACGGTTCTCGACCTTCTCGGGATCAAGTCATCATCTCCGGTGGATGGCCGGGTCCTGTCCGAGGCCTTTGCCAAGATCGACAAGGAAGTGTTGAAACCTGTAATGGAAACGCTGGAGGCGACGAAAAGATTTCCGGGGGGAACCTGGCGACAAAATCTGAAAATCTCACGCGTTGGTTCGACAATTTATTTCGATGAAGGCAACGGCGAATTTACTCGTTAATCCGTTCGGCTAGTCCCTTGTTACCTGGGCAGATTGGCTAAGAAAGTCGCTTGACCCAGCGGCATTTTTGCAAAGGATGGGCGTAATGAAACAGCTAATTCGCCTAACCATTCTATTTTGTACCTGCGCCGCAATGATGACGGCGTTTGCCGGAACCGAAACTTACAGTGGTAAAGAAATGAAACAAGTCGCACCAGCCCCGCCGCCGGAGTGTAATTGGAGCGGTTTTTATGTCGGTTTGCACGTTGGCGGGCAGTTCGGGCACAGTGAGGATTTTGACTTTGGTTACAATGCTATCGATCACCCATTTGGTTACAGCGAGTCGGGGGTCATCGCCGGCGGACAGGCGGGTTATAACTTCCAATGGAATTGGCTTGTCCTGGGCGCGGAAGTCGATCTCGGTTACATGAATCTCGATGGCCGGACTGTTGATCCGGCGTCCGTCCGGTTCGACAACTCCGACACGCATGCGTCGACCGACAGTGATTTTTATACCACCTTTCGCGCTCGCATCGGTGTCGCGCTCAATCACTGGTTGATTTACGCGACCGGCGGCGGCATCGGCGTGAATTACGAAACAAGATTCGTTGACGATTGCAGCACAAGGCCATGCAGTCCCGGTACGGTCGACGCTCACGAACAGGATTTCGATTGGGGCTATACCGTTGGTGGCGGCTTCGAGTACATGTTTGGCTGCCATTGGTCAATTAAAGGCGAATATCTCTATTTCAGCTTGGACGATCAGGACTTTAGCGCTCCGAATAATTTCGGAGCTATCCAGCGATTCAATGGAGAAACGACCGGCCACATCGTGCGTGGTGGTTTGAATTACAAATTCTAATCGCTAGGCTAAGCTGAGTTTTTCAACCACCGAGATCGGCTCGTCTGGTCTCGGTGGTTTGACGTACGGGCAATGATGTCGATACGCCCGGAGGGATGCCTTTGGCGAAGAAAAGTCAGCGGGCCGATACAAAACATTCCCGGCGACACAAAGATGTCGATCTTCCGGTTTGGATCGACAACACGGAACTGCAGATTGTTCCGAATTATCGCCTGCGCGGCGGCGTCTTATTTCATTTTTGATTATCGCCATCGCGGATTGAATCCGAGAAACTTCTTCGAGAATATGAACCGACTTATTTGCAAGGTTGCGCTGGCGTTCGCGTTTCCCGGCGTCTGCGCGTCGGCTTTCGGGCAAAATGGCGCCGACGTCAACGAGACCGCGCATCTGCTCGCGGGCATGCCCGTAACCGGAGCGCTTACGTCATTCACGCAGAATAGCGGCTGGCAAGCGCACGCCGCCGCCATGGACAAGGCGTGGAAAACAAAGGAGTACTCTCAACTCGGCCCGATCGCGTCATGGATGAGTTTGCACGCGGGCGAATATTACAGCAGCTCGGGCACGATGTATTACATGTTTAGTGGGCCCGATTTTCTTTACGCCTACACTTTCTTTCCCAACGCGAACACTTACATCCTCGCCGGCCTCGAGCCAGTCGGCCAGGTGCCGGACCTCTCTCGAATGAATCCGGAAATGCTGAATGCGAATCTTGGCGCGTTGCGTTCTTCGATGAGCACCTTGCTGATTACGCATTATTTCGTGACTGAAGAAATGCGATCCGAACTCGGGCGCGGCAATCTTGGCGGGACGCTTCCCATTCTTTACGTGTTTCTGGCGCGACTCGGCTGCACCGTGCTCGACACTGTTTACGTCCACAATCCCGCAGAAGGAGTCAAAATCACATTTAGTCATGGCGGCGGTTCGCAAACCCTATATTACTTCAAGACCGATCTCTCGGGAGGGGACAGCGCTTTCCTTCGGTGGTGCGCGGCGCGCGGACCCGGAGTCAGTTTGATCAAGGCCGCTTCGTATCTCATGCACGGCGACGGGTTCTCCGGAGTCCGCAGTTTTTTGCTCGAGCACAGCAGCTTCATCGTGCAGGACGACTCAGGCATTCCGCTGCGCGCCTTTAGCAAAGGTTGGGCCCTCGAGTTCTATGGGCGCTTCGTTCCGCACGGCGAAAAGTTCGGGAAATACGATCAGGAGGCGCTGGCCGAAATTTACCGGAGAAATCCGCCGCCTCCTGAACTCGGCTTCGCCTTCGGCTATTGGTGGCAAGCGGAACGCGGCATTCTTATGCTTGCGCGGCGCAAATAAACGCGACATGGACACATCTATTTCGAAGGGCAAGAAAATGTGACTGTGCTGTTTGGTCGATTTGTCGATCTTGCCAAAACAGGTTCGCTGCAAAGATCATGCTCGAATGAAACTCTGGGCTTGGGACGAAAAGAACCTTCCTTCGATCACGCACGCGATTCGCACAGCCGTCGCCGCGACCGTGTCAGTCATAGTTGCGCGGCTCGTGCAAATGCCCGAGGCGTATTGGGCTGCGATCGCGACCCTAGTTGTAATGCAATCCACGCTCGGCGCGACGCTGACGCTCTCGACTGAGCAGATCGTCGCCACCGCCGTGGGTGCGTCGGTCGGAGCGCTTGAGGCAAATTACTTCGCAGGAAATCTAGTCGCCTTCGCGCTTGCGATCGTTCTCATCGGAATGCTGTCAATCGCGTTTCGTTTGGAAAAAACCGCATATCGCTACGCGAGCATCACCCTCGCCATCATCGTTCTTATTCCGCGTTCGGCGCCGGCGTGGACGATCGCGTTGCACAGGTTCCTTGAAGTCTCGGTCGGAATTATCGTTGCTCTCGCCGTGGTCGCGCTGTGGCCGGAACACCAACCGAGCGCGCCAAAGGGTGCAGACGAATAGCAAATCTATTGGGGCTTGATCATCTTATACGCGTATTTATTCACGAAATATTCATCACGCGCTTCCCACTAATCGTTTAATCTTTGCTGTCCCACGAAGAGCAAAAGAATTTAGAACGCTATGAAAAAGGGAATAACAATGCCGAAGGCCATAGCCAGGTTCATTCGGGCGATCAATAAGCATGACGCCGACGCATTTCTCTCCAGCTTCAGCAACGGTGCTCTCGTGACCGACACCGGACGGGAGTTTCAACCCGCTGCCGGCGCGCTCTTTCCGTAACTGATCTCGCCAGCGCGTTACTGCGGCTGTGGGACGATGCGGATATAGGGCTTGGGCGCTTTCCAACCTTGCGGATAACGCTTCTTCGCTTCGTCGTCGGAAACCGAACCGGCGATGAT
>QHPY01000071.1 GCA_003219215.1 Verrucomicrobiota bacterium
TCGTTTTTGCGCTCAAATGGAGCTAATCGCTCGCAACGGCTTGCCGTCGTAGTGCCGCTCGATCCAGCATCTATCACGCTTGAAGTCCGGATAAATCCATTGAATCGTTGCCTATGAGTAAAGTCGAGCAAATGGAAAGCGAGCTGCGAAAACTTTCGCAGTCAGAGCTTCGCCAGATTCGGGAATGGCTCGACGATCTCATCGAGGACGAGTTGGAATTCACGCCCGAGTTCGAGCGCTCCATCCAGCAGGCCGAACGCGACATGGCGGATGGAAAGAGCGCACGGGTGCGTGAGCCTTAAGGCTCGTGAGCGCGGCGACTCAGGCTTACTACGCGAGTTTCGACGCCGTCTTTCTCAAAGCTGCCACCAGCTTTCCGCCGCGAAGTGAAAAATCGTCGTGATTGATTACAGTCCTGGGCGCGATAAACTTGCGTCGACGCCGATGACGGCCAGCCAAATCATCGAGGAAATCAAGCGGCTCGATCCCAAAGAGCAGTTAGGTGTCATCCGCTTTGCTTATCAGCTCGACGCTGAGCGGCATTTGACCGGAAGCGAATTGTCCAGCTTGGCGGAGCGCATGGTCAACACCACGGATGCCGTCGAAGCGGCACGAGTCCGCGAAACGATCATTCGAGGGTTCTACGGCCAGCGCCACGATGCCTAAGATCCGGCGGCAAAATCTTCCGCCGGCGTTGTTGCATCATTTGCTTGATCGAATTCGTTCGCGTGAGATTTCTGCCGATCAACTCGGGCGCTGACCGCGCGCGTGTCGCGGCTGCCAGCTTTACGGCGGGAGGCACCGAGACTTTGAGTGTGTCTAGGGAAGCCGGGCAAGCTGGATTCAAAGGCATTGAATCCAGATTGTTTGCCGACTGGCTCGACACCGAGCCCGAAGTGCCGAATGAGAAATGGTTCAGGCGCTTTCCCGGGATGATCGTCTGCGGGGAAGGCGATTTGGTGAAAACTTTTCTGACCGCCAATCAAGTTCCGACAGGGAAAGAAATTGTCTGATCCCTGATGTCTGTTCTCGGACCTCTGTCCTCTGACTTCTGTCCTCTCTCCCAACCACCGGCGTTGCCGCTGTCGCCAACAAGCTGTTTCGGCTTTTCCGATGTCAGCGTTCTGTTATCAGCGTTTCAGCATCTCCGTGTTTGTATCTCGGCAGCTCCCGCAGCGCTCGACCGCTACCCGCGCGGCGTTACCGGCCATGTCGCTCACCCCAGTCGCTCCATTCCTCGTTAGTAAAGCTGCTGTAGCCGCGGCGCTCCGTCGCCGCGACAGACCGAGAATACGCAACGATCATAAATCAGCGTAACAATCATCCCTTCGTCATTCTGCATTCCGCACTGGTTTCATATTTCCTGCGGCCGTGCCGCCAGAGCGGAAGCAATGGCTGTGGCCAGCCGGTTCCATCCGTCGGTTTCTTCCCGCAGACGAGCGAAGATCAAATAGCCGCCTGCCTTGTGATCGAGGACGCGCTTCCTGGTTTCGCTGCGGCCCAAGCGGCCAAGATGCGCGTCGCTGCCATTCCCGATCGCCGCTTTGTCGATCCTTCTCAGTATCAAGCGAACGCAGATTATTTGCTGCGCGATCTTTCAGAAGTTCCGGCTTTGATCCGGAAGTTAACCGGTAACGAATAACTGATAAACACGGCGTCCATCGCCGCGCTTGACCGAACTCCCGGCGCTGGTTCGCAAACTAATAACCGATAACTGATATCCCGGCTTCGCCGCAACTTCGCAGTGCTTGTTGGGTTCAATCGGCCAGATAACAGGAGGGATATCCGATCATGGCGACGAAAATTATTCTCATAATATCAGCGGTCCTCGCATTCGGCTCTGTTCTGCGCTCGAACGCCGGCACCGAGGTGATTGAGCGTTACAGCGCTCCCGCGCCGACTTACAATTACGCGCCGCCACCGCCGCGCCCCGTCTACTACGCTCCGCCGCCGCCGGTGCCGGTTAACGTCCTCATTTACCCGGCCTACGGCTACTACGGGCCGCGGTTCGGGTTCTATCGGGTGCATCGATTCGACGGCCGACGCGCTTATTGGCGTTCTTATCATCACTGGCGCTAATCAACGGACCTCTATTGCCAGCCGCGTGCTCGCGAATGGGGCCGCTGGGGAGCGAGCGACATAGATGGGCAAAGCCGAGAGGCCGCAGCGAGCGGGTGCGAGCTACGTCAACGCTCTCGGAGTTTAGACGCGACCCCATTTCCCAATTCTTTTGTCGCTCACCCCAGTCGCTCCATTCAGCGTCTCAGTATTTCCGTGTTTCAGCGTTTCGAAGAGATGTTTAGACCAGGAGCAGAACCAGATCGAACGGCGACAATTGGCCGACCTGCCGTTTCCAGGTTAATCGCAGCAGAACAATCAGGAAAACATAAATGATGATCCCGCCCAGAAACGAATTCCCACCAGACCAGCGACATGTTCCACATAACCGAACGATACGAGAACAAGAAACGTGCACCCAGTCTTTCTTTCGTCAGCTAGTTCTGGCGGGAGCGAGTTTTTCATCGTAACGCGTGACAACGGTAGCGGTTCTGCTAAGATAGCAAACTTTAGGTCTGCCCCCGCCCTCCAACAACACTCGCTTATGAAAAGAAAGTCCGCTGCCGAATCCGCCTTCTTCAGTCCACGCTTCCTCGTTGGTTTCGTTCTCTGCTTGATCGGTGCCGTTCTCGCGCTGCTCGGGTTCGGTCTGTTGTCGGGCGGATCTGCCTCGGCCCAAGGACCAAACCAAAATCAAGGCTCCAGCGGCGTCGAAGTCGGTGCTTCGTATCAGAACGACGTGTCACCTCCGATGCGTGATGTGCCGCCGTGGAGTGCTTCTGGCTCAAAGCCGCAGCACGAGGCCAACGAAAACCCTAAGGTGCCTTACCGCCACAAGGACAGCGCTGACCCCGTCATCCAGAAGACGTCCGTCTCCATCCGCAATATGGTGGCGCCCAATGTGCCAAGCCCGCTTCTCAACTTCGATGGCATCCCTTTTCCCGGCGTGGGATGCAACTGCGCGCCGCCCGATACCAACGGAGCGGTTGGAAAAACCCAATACGTGCAAATCGTAAACGAAGGGTATCAGGTTTTTGACAAAGCCACCGGGAATTCGGTCTTGGGACCAAACAGCATCTCTTCAGTCTGGACTGGCTTTGGTGGTGTCTGCGAGACCAGCGGCAGTGGCGATCCCGTTATGCTCTACGATCACCTGGCTGATCGCTGGGTCATCAGCCAGTTCGCCGGCGCGTCCGGCGGCCCAATTACCGACGAGTGCGTCGCCGTTTCCACCTCCGCTGATGCTACCGGCACATACAACCGCTACGGCTTTCATCTCGGCACCAACTTTTTCGACTATCCCAAACTGAGCGTCTGGACCGACGCTTATTATATGAGCATGAACGTATTCAATGCCGCCGGGACGTCTTATCTCGGTCCCCAGGCGTTCGCTTTTGATCGCACGAACATGTTGGCTGGCTTGCCCGCCACCTTCGTCAGTCCGACTGGAGCCCTTGGCGGTAGTGTGGATCCTTTTTTGCCGGCCGACATCGACGGTCCGACATTGCCGCCAGCGGGTGCGCCCGCGACGTTTGTCGGATTTCCGGGACAGGCGTCTAATCCAAACTACACCACCTATCATTTCCACGTGGACTTTGCTACGCCGGCGAACTCCACCTTTACTACGTTTGCGACCCCGCCGGCTGCGGGTTTTACCGCGCTTTGTCCCACGACGCGGAGCTGCGTGCCGCAGGCAGGAACTTCCTCGAGAGACAATTTGGACGGCATCGGCGACCGCTTAATGTTTCGGGCGGCCTACCGAAATTTTGGCACTTATGAGTCTGTGGTTTCAAACTATTCGGTGAATGCGGGCGGTGTAGCAGGTGTGCGCTGGTTCGAGCTGCGCAACGTAACCGCCGGACCGGTGACAGTCTTTCAAGAAAGCACCTATCAACCTGACACGACCTGGCGCTGGATGGGAAGTGCAGCAATGGACGGGCAGGGAAATCTCGCGATTGGCTTTAGCGCTTCGAGCTCGACCATAAATCCCCAGCTCCGCTACGCCGCGCGGCTCGCGACCGATCCCTTGAACACGCTGGGCCAGGGCGAAGCCCACTTGTTCGATGGCACTGGCAGTCAGAGCGGCACGAGCAATCGCTGGGGCGATTACAGCGCATTGGTTATCGATCCAGTAGACGACGCCACTTTCTGGTATACGAACGAATATTATTCCGCGAACGGCTCCTTTAATTGGCGCACGCGCATCGCTAGCTTCAAGTTGGCTTCGGCAGCCCCGACCCCAACGCCGACACCAACGCCAGCTCCCACGCCAACTCCAACTGCGACTCCGACACCAACGCCAGCTCCCACACCGACTCCAACTGCGACTCCGACGCCAACGCCAACTCCTGCGCCAGACTTTTCGCTGTCGATCACTCCCTCGTCTGTGACTGTGCCGCGTGGTGGCGGAACGGCTTCCTATACTGTAACAATCACGCCGACAGGAGGCTTCAATTCTCCGGTGACTTTGTCCGTGAGCGGCCTTCCCGCTGGCGCTACCGGAAGCTTTAGCCCGAATCCGGCCACTGGCTCTTCAGCGCTGACAATAACTGTCAGCGCTTCCACGGCGCGCGGGACATATACCTTTACTGTTACTGGCACTGGCGGCTCTCCGGCTGCAACCCATACCGCAACAGCGACGCTCATTAAGGCGGCTAGGAAATAGACTAGGGCCGCGGACTCTTCAGAAGTTTGCAGTTCCGAACCCGCGGACTCGTTTTTCGAACCGGTATTTTTGGACCGGATTCATCATAAGCCGCTCTTGGCACGCCGTAGCCTTGGCGAAGGCGGCTATGATGCGTCAGAAATCTGTCTTCTGTTGATTCATTCACTCCCGCTCATTCACCGCCTGCCTCGGCGGTCGGACCATCTACCCGGCGGCTTCCCAGCACGCCGTGTTCTCTGACCACTGTCCGCTGACTTGTGACCTCTGAGATCTGACTCGATCATAAGCCGCTTATGATGCATCAGAAATCTGTCTGACTTCAGATATCTGACCGCTGACTTCTGATTTTCGCCGCCTTGCCGCTCACCAGGTTTTGCGCTTCCTCGTCAATCGCGCGCCAATATAATGGCCGTCTTCGAACGACCAGATTATGCAATTGGGGGAAAAGGAACGCACTCTTGGCAATCGCAGTGGGCGGCCTGATTGCCGGGGCTTTGGACATTACCCAGGCCATCATCTTGTTTGGAAAAAAGGTTCCGCTCGTAATTGCCGCAGGCTTGCTGGGGAAGGGCGCTTTGCATGATGGCGGCGCCGGCACTTACGCGCTCGGACTTTTCCTCCACTTCTTCATCGCCATGTCGGTGGCGACGATTTACTACGCAGCCAGCCGCCGGCTGAGATTCTTGACGGTTCGCGAGATAGTCTTTGGTCTCGCTCGCTCCATTGTATCTCGGCTGCTCCCAGCTCCGCCCTCCAAGCTGCCCGCTCCCAGCTCCCATCTCCACCTTCGGACGAGCCCGAACCGCCGTGCAAGTCTGGACAGTTGAAGAAGGATTTGGGATTGGAAGTGAGTTCCGCCAGACACGCTGCGCGGCTAGAAATTTCCGAGGTCATAAAGTTTTTTTTCGTTGGTTCAAATAGGTCCAGGCCCGAATGGAACTACTCAAGATCGACGGACACCGTTGCCAGTCCGAGGCGCTGTCGCGCGGGATCAGGCAAGCGTGCCGTTGATACGTTACCGATTAACTTTTCCCGGCGAGGACTCCCTCGACCTTGCTCTTCACGAAACCACCCGCTTGCTGGGTAATCCCGCTCGTGTTTACGGTTCCACCGGTAAGGAAGGGTTCCAGTTGGCTGGCGATCGGCGCCGGCAATTTCGTTTTCAGGAAATCAAACACCACGAGCACCGCCTTCTGGGCGTTCTCCTGGGTGATCCCTGTTCTCTTTACAATCAGGTTTATTACTTGTTCGTTCATGGTGAACTCTCGGCCCGCGCATGATGAACTGCGCACCGGATATTACCAAGAACAGCCCGCTTCTTGCAGTCCGGCCCCGGACCTCACCAGCTCAACACCTCAACTCTTTTCCATTTTACCCCTGTAACTTTGTATCAAATCGTTTCCGGTTCCGCCCTCCGGTCTCGTTTTTTTAATTCCTACTTCCTACTTTTACTTTCTTTCGGTCATCGCGCCCATCCTCCTCGCGGGGTCTCATCCTAACAGCCACAGACCTGTCCCCGACGAGACTAGTTGTTGGTGCGCGGGACGCAGAGCATATTGGCAAAGTTTATGAAGGATTCTGTCGTCAGAGGACGCCTGCTACAGCTTCTCTATGAACGTCGAAGCGAAGGTTCCATTCCGTTCGGCCATGGTGAGCAGGCGGTCCCGCCGCCAGGAGGTATAAGTCAGCGTGACTGGCTGCGCGCCGTGGCCCAGCTTTCAGAGTATCGCCTGATCGACTGGAGCCCTCTTGAAGATCAGAGCGGGATGGGCCTGCTGGCCGGCGTTGCTAAGATAAACGACTTCGGAATCAAAGTGCTCGAAGCTGGCGCCGCGCCCCCAATCCGGATCTCTATTGATGAGAGCCGACGAACCACCATTCTCCCGCAGCAACAAGCACCGATCGCAACGAGCATTCCGCAGCAGCAGGTGATT
>QHPY01000072.1 GCA_003219215.1 Verrucomicrobiota bacterium
AGAAGATATGGGACGTGTGGGCCAGCGCCAACACGGTGTTCGCAGACCTTGAGGGTAACGGCACCTGCGACTTATCGGACCAAAAGTTCAGCACCTGGGGCTTCATCCTTGGCGCGGACGCGAGGATTGGCGAACACTGGATCGCCGGTGCATTCGCTAACTATGACCGGATCTGGGCTAGTCTCGATAAGGACGGAAGCCGCGCTGATATCGACGCCGGCGGCGGCGGCCTCTACGCTGGTTGGCACAACGGCGGCTGGTACGGCCACGGGCTGTTTAACTACACGCACAGTTGGTACGACGCCACCCGAAACATCCACGTGCCTTTGGATTTTGTTTTTAAGGATACCCAGGTATCAAGTCCTCAGAGCAATACGTACGGCGCCGACATTGATGGAGGATATGACTGGTGTGTTAACCCTCACTTCACAATCGGCCTGCTCGCCGGGCTCCAATATGTCCACCTCAATGTGGATAGCTTCAGCGAAAAAGAAGGCGAGAACAACACCGCCTTCTGTCCGGGAGGATGCGCAGAAATCCCCGGACCCAGCCTGGCTGTGGACGAGCAGGACCTTAACTCACTTCGGTCACGCCTGGGCGCGCGCGCGACTTACCACATCTGGAACTGCGAAGGCTGGGCTTTCGCGGTTGAAGGGAGAGCGGCCTGGCAGCACGAGTTCCTGAATGACAGTCGCACCATTAGCGCGAGTTTGATCGGCGAGGGATTACCCTCATTCGATGTTCGCACCACTGCTCCCCACCGTGATTCAGCGCTGGTCGGAGGCGGACTAAATGTCACCTACAGAAATCGCTACACGGTCTTCGGGGACTATGACGCGCAGGTTGGTCAGGACGATTTCATCGCCCAAAGCGTAAAAGCCGGCCTAAAGATTTCTTTCTAGAGTTAACCTAGTTTTTAAACGCTTCGACAACAATAGGGCGCGTGCCGGTTGCCTGATCAACCGGCGCGCTTGCACGTTGCAGTCTAATTCTCGTTAGGTCTAATGAACGCCTGGTTCCGTCGGTTGCTCCTAATTCTTACGATCGGCGGTGGTTTCGTAGGTGTCGCAGTCACGATCCAGTTTTTTCTTCACGCCAATACAGTAATTGCCTACATCGTGGCGCTGGCCTTTCTCGGCCTTTATGGTTACGGCATTTTCGTCGGTTTTAAGCTAAGCGAGGGCTCCGCACCTCTTCGACATTTGCGTCTTTACTTCGCTCTCCAAGTTCCGCTCATCTCATCACCATTCATCACATACCGATTTTGCTCCGGGTTGCAGGCAACCGTTGCGATAATCCAACCAGGTTTAAGGTGGGGGTGGGATTGGCGTTTGGGCAGCGAGTGGCAATTTGTTATACATTCTTCAGCTCCTTGGGGCGTCGGCATCAATCTTGTCGCATTAGCTATAGTGTTTCTTCTGAATTCTCGATTGGCCGTCGCGCCGAAGATGTCTCGTGCGCTGACGGAACCAAGCGCTCCAGCTAACCGCTGACCGCGCGAGAGTTTTGCCAGATTCTGTCCGCACGCGCGCGCGAGCAACAAATTTTCGGCCAAAATCCGATCCAAAAATTGCGTCATTCTGGGCGAATCTGCAAGGTATCGAATAATTGGCACATGCAGTTAACGCGCTGATTACCACAGGTTTGCAACATCCAGGCGAAGATTCAATCAAAAACGACCGTCTTCTTTGCATATACGAGGATGCGGTGCTCAATGTGCCAACGCACCGCGCGCGACAGAACCGCTTTCTCGATGTCGCGCCCCTTTTGGATAAGATCTTGGAGCTGATCGCGGTGTGAGATGCGCACGACGTCTTGTTCGATGATTGGCCCTTCGTCCAATTTCTCTGTCACGTAATGGCTGGTGGCACCGATAAGTTTTACGCCGCGCTCGAAGGCGCGATGATACGGCCGGGCTCCGCTGAAGGCGGGCAGAAAGGAATGATGGACGTTGATGATTCGCTGCGGGTATCGCCGCACGAACTGTGGCGACAGAATTTGCATGTAGCGCGCCAGCACCACCAGGCCGATGCTGTGCTCACGTAACAAGGCCACTTGCTTTCGTTCCACGTTCTGCTTGCTGACCGAGCCGGTAGGGATGTGATGAAATGGGACGCGGTGGAACTCTGCCAGCCGTTGTGCGTCAGAGTGATTGCTGATGACGAGCGGGATTTCGCAGTGCAACTCCCCGCTTTCCCGACGATAAAGCAAATCGGCCAGGCAATGGTCGTAGTGCGACACAAAAATCGCCATCCGTGGCCTGACCTCAGAGAACTCCAGTCGCCAGTGCATCTCAAACCGCCTGGCAATCGGTGCAAATTTTCCAGCGAACCCTTTTGCGTCGAGATCGAACCCGCTCAAGTCCCATTCGATTCGGGTCAGAAACAAGCCCAAGTCCGCGTCCTGATGCTGGTCGGCATGAAGGATATTGGCGTTGTGGCGGAGGAGGAAATCCGACACCACTGCGACGATCCCTTTGCGGTCGGGGCAATCGATCAACACGATGGCGGTCTTGTTCGGGGCCGTGGGCGTCATGACGGCGGTATCTTATCAGAAGCGGTGACTCGTTGACCAGTAATGGCCGAGAAGCGAAGAGCCAGTCGTGTAGCCCGAGTCCGATGAATCACCACAAAAACCTTGTCAAAATTGGCCACAAACTCTGCAAAAATCAGAAATACGGTCGACGTTAAACTAATTTCTTCCACATCATCGAAGGCGGATACGTTCACTGGAGCTCGGCTCATTGTCTGCTATAGCACAGGAACCTTCAGCTACGAAGAATGGGCAACCCAGTCCCGAAATGCAGAAGCTTTTCGACGCGTTTGGCGGACGCTGGTCGCTGACTCACAGGGGAAATCGAAATCCTCGGAAGATCGATTGACTTCCGCACTGTGATTTTATTGAATAGAAAGGATGAAACGCACGCTTGCGGTGGTCTGTGGCACCACCCTGCTCCTTAGTTCAGCGCATCGGTCGCCCGCGCAGGTCGTGGGAGAGAAACCATCCACGACGGCAGCACCCGCGGAGGCCCGATCCGCTCCGGCGAAGCAGAAACCCAGTGATTCCTCCGGTTCTAGCTCGAGCAAGCGATTTGATGGAACATGGCGAGCAACGGGGTCATGGAAGGTTCAGGTTGGAAACTCATTTAACCTGACACAAACACTTATTATCAAAGATGGCGTAGCCAACCTTACCCGAGAATTGACCTCGACACTAGCTTCAGGGAAGCAATGGACCGATCTTCCTGCACCTTACAACTCTTCTTCCCCCCTCTATACCAAACGAACCAATAAATCGACTGACCTAAAGACCGAAGGGTCCAACCTCAAGGTCCACTGGCAAGGTGCAAGACTCACTGATTGGACGCCAAAGACAATTCCGATTGGAGCCTTCAAGAATGCGGCTGGTCAACCCAGCACCGAACTATTGATTCTCAGCGAAGACCGTCTGATTGCTACAAATGGAGAGCAGAGTCAAACCTACACTCGCGCCGGTCAATGATAGCGATATACCCGCTCACCTCCGCGGACAGTCCGCGGACAAATAGTGAACGCTGTTTGTCCGTCCGTTCGTTTCCCTAGTCATCGCGTCGATCTCTGCCTTTGTCCTACGGGCGGCAATAGTCGAGGTCACGAGCTAAAAAGGAAGCGCTCATCGTAAGAGACGCAATTGCGTTGAAGAAACTTAGCCGTTCGCGATCGCCAGCTCGTTGGCGGCACCCAGAGCAATTGCGTAAACCTACTGATGAACGCTGATCGCACGCTCATTGTTGTTCCGACCTACAACGAGCGCGAGAACGTTGGCGCTCTGGTCGCTCAGTTACTTCAAGTCGCGCCTGACGCGGACGTGCTGATGGTCGATGACAATTCGCCCGACGGGACTCTCGCCGCC
>QHPY01000056.1 GCA_003219215.1 Verrucomicrobiota bacterium
GATCGTTATGCCGGCGTCTTCCAAATTCTTCAAATTCGGCAACGCGACCTCGTAAGTTTTCTTGATGCGATCCAGTGCTTCGTCCGGTTTCGCCAGGGCGCTCTTGATCCGGTCGGGCAATTTGTCCTGCGGAATCTTCGTCACATCGAGTGTCGCGATCACTTCTGGATTGCCCCACGCTTTTTCTTCCGGCGTCAGGTTCAACTGATGTGAAAACGTTCGGCCGTAACGCTCGAACACCACCAGGGTCGGGCACAAAATGATATGTCGATCTTTCAGTAGTTTCACGAAAGCGTCGTCCACCGGTTTATCGACCACGCTATGCACCAGAATGTCCGCGCCTTCTTCAACTGCTGCGCGCGCCGTTTCCAGTTCGGTCGCGTGAACCGCCACGCGGATCTGATGGGCGTGACTTTCTTCAACCGTGGCGCGAACGGTCGGCCTGAAACTGTCGACCGGATGATCCTTGTCGACGATGTACCAGATCTTCACCAGATCGGGTTTTTGCTCGGCGAGTTTGCGCACGAACTCGCGTGCTTGCTCGGGACCGTCGATCTTCACGATCGGCGGATCGCCCAGATCGAGTTTCTCGCGGGAGACGCTGGAAATTAGCGGGCCGGCGACCGCGACCCGCGGTGCCTTCGCGGTCGCGTTCGCAGTTTTGCGGACCTCGAAATTCCAGATCGGCCCGCCGACATCGACCACGCTCGTAATCCCGCAACGAATGTAGCGCGAGAAAACGTCGTTCAGATGCGATTTGATCCACGCGACTTCATCTTTGTAGGGGCGAATGCTGTTCAAATCGGCGCCGTCCGGCCGGGTGAACAGATCGGCTGATTGAAAGAAATGAACGTGGGTGTCGATGTAACCCGGCAAAATGAATTTGCCGGCGCAATCGATCTGTTTTCCGAGAGCCGCCGCGTCTTGCTTGCCTATCGAAACGCGCTCGATCTTGTCGCCGTTGATCACCACAGTTGCGTTCGGCATCACTTTGCCGTCGGCGGGATTAATCACGGTCGCGCCAACGAGCGCGACGCGATCTGCGGCCCCGACAGCTCCAGAAACTTGACGGCTTAAAGCCGTCAAGTTTGCTAGCGTGAAAATCAGCAAATAAACGGCAGAGGCACGCGTCTTCATGACAGCGGTGCTATTCTTTGGATTCGGGCACGGCTTTCTCGGCCGCTTGAAAGCCGATCTTGGAATGGGTGCCGTCGCAAAATGGTTTCTCGGTCGACGCGCCGCAACGACAGAGCGCCATCCGTTTTTCCACCGGAAATTTATTTCCGTCGCTATCCATCAATTCCACCTCGCCCTTCACGATGTACGGACCGTTCTTAATAGTTTCGATTGTTACTTCAGCCATGCCCCTATTCTAATGTCATGTCGACCGAAGTGGAGACATCTCTAAATATTTCTGAAATGGCGAGAGATTCCTCGACTTCGCTCGGAATGACAAAATACAAATGAGCAGCGCATGAAGATTTTTGTCGCCGTTTCAATCGTTTTTGCCAGCTCGGTTTTCGCTCAGACGCCGTCGCCAAGTGCCCCCGCGAGTGCCATGCATCCTTTCACGTTCGAGGACATGATGAAATTGAAACGGCTGGACGAGCCAGTGCCGTCGCCGGACGGCAAATGGGTCGTGTTCTCGGCGACGGATGTTGATCTTGAGGCGAACACAAAGATTTCGCATTTGTGGATCGTGCCGGCGAGTGGCGGTGAATCGAAGCGCTTGAGCGAAACGCCGAATCACGAGGAGCGGCCGCGATTTTCGCCCGACGGCAAACGGCTCATCTGGACATCGAAAGCGACGGATCCGACCCAAATCTGGATGTGTGATTTTAGTTCCGAAAGCGGGCAGCTGGTTGGCAAGCCGCATCAAGTCACGAACATGTCGACCGGTGCCGACGGCGCGATTTGGTCGCCGGACGGAAAGAACATCGTGTTCGTGTCGGCGGTTTATCCCGATTGCAAAGACGACGCGTGCAACAAGCAACGCGACGACGAGCTGAAGAAGAGCAAAGTGAAAGCGAAGATTTTCACGAAGCTCTTTTATCGGCACTGGAACGCGTTCACCGAATTCAAGCGCAGTCACCTCTTTGCCGTGAGCGCCGATGCAAACTTGACCGGTTTAACCGGTCAAGTTTCGGGAGCCGGTACTTCGGGTCCGACCGGTGAGCCGCGGGATCTCACGCCGGGCGATCACGATGTGCCACCGTTTCATCTCGGAGGGCAGGACATGTATGCGATTTCTCCGGACGGCCAGGAGCTCGCTTACACGAGCAACATCGACGAGGTCGAAGCGATCAGCACGAACTCGGAGATTTTCATAGTTTCGCTTGCGTCCAGTTCTGCTAACGGCCAGTCCGGCTCGGACCCGAAGAAAATTTCCGCCAGTCCCGGCGCCGATTCGACGCCGCTCTATTCGCCGGATGGAAAATATCTCGCGTGGCGCTCGCAAGCGCGCGCCGGCTTCGAAGCCGATAAATGGCGGCTCTTCGTCCAAGATCGACAATCAGGGAAGACGCGCGATCTGACGGAGAAGTTTGATCGCTCGGTGGGGAGCTACAGCTGGAATAGCACGAGCGAATTCATTTACTTCAGCTATGAATCCGCAGGCCAGGCAGTGTTGGGTCAAGCTTCAGTTGGGCGCGGCGGACTTCTGGATCCCAATTTATTGAACAGTTCCGCGCCGACGAAAGCCGAATTGGAATGGCCTGATGTGCATGACGAACATATCGACAATGTAGTCGTAACTCGTGACGCACTTTACTACACCCAAAACCTAATCGCCGAGCCTGATGAGATATGGTCAGAAAATCTGCACCCGGACAGTCACGGCGATCTGCGCGTGCCGAGAAAGATTACTCACGTGAACGAAGGTCTGCTCGCGAACATAGACAAGCAGGGCATCGACGATTTCACCTTTAAAGGCGCCAACGATGAAAAGATTCATGGTTTCATAGTGACGCCGCCGGGATTCGATCCGAATAGAAAATATCCGCTCAAGTTTTTGATCCACGGCGGGCCGCAAGGGGCGTGGGGAAATTCGTGGACGTATCGCTGGAACGCGGAGTTGTTCGCGGCCAACGGCTACGTGGTGGTGATGATCAATTTCCACGGCTCGACCGGTTACGGACAGAAGTTTACCGACTCGATCAGCGGCGATTGGGGCGGCAAACCGTATATCGATCTGATGAAGGGCCTCGATTACGTGGAGAAGACATTCCCGTTCATCGACAAGAACCGCGAGGCCGCGCTCGGCGCGAGCTACGGCGGTTACATGGCGAACTGGTTGTTAGGCCACACCGATCATTTCAAATGCATCGTGTCGCACGACGGGGTGTTCAACTGCGAATCGGCTTACGGCACGACGGAAGAGCTTTGGTTTAACGAATGGGAATTTGGCGGGCCCCCTTGGAAGAACAGAGAAAAGTATCGCAGATACTCGCCGCACTTGTTCGCGGACAAATTCAAAACGCCGACGTTGGTGATTCATGGCCAGAATGATTACCGGCTCGACGTGAGCGAAGGTTTTCAACTGTTCACGACCCTGCAACGATTAAAGATTCCCTCGAAGATGTTGTATTTCCCGGATGAAGGTCACTGGGTGCTCAAGCCGCAGAATTCGCGGCTCTGGTATAAAACGGTGAACGATTGGGTGGATCAGTGGTGTAGTCCGAGCCGGACTGGCAGATAACTGAAAGTTAATTGTCGATCTTACCTGCGTCTTCGTCCGTAGGAATAACCGCGATGCGAACGGCCGCCGCCGATGGCGCGTCTGCCGCCGGTCATCGATTCAGGTTCGAAAAGAATGGTGTAGAGATACGGAAAATTATCGAGTTTGAGTCGCGGGATTTTTTGTCCGATAAAACGTTCGATCGCCTGTAACGCAGAAACTTCCTCGCCGTTCATGAGGGTGAAGGCGTCGCCCACATTTTGGGCCCGGCCAGTTCGACCGATGCGGTGCACGTAATCTTCGGCGTGCTCGGGCACATCGTAGTTGATCACGTGACTGACGCCGGCGATGTCGAGGCCGCGCGCGGCGATGTCGGTTGCGACCATGACTTCGTATTTGCCGCTCTTGAATCCTTCGAGTGCTTCAATGCGCTCGCGCTGGGTGCGATTGGAATGCAAAACCGCCACGGAATGGTTTCCCTGCTTTAATTTGTGCGCGATCCGATCGGCCCCGTGTTTCGTCCGGCAAAAAATTAATGCGCTATCGAAGTTGGTTCGTTCCAGCAGCGCCATCAGAAGGTCGAATTTCTGTTCTGCCGCGACTGGATAAACAGCGTGGGTCACGGTTTCGGCCGGTGAGCGGCGTACGCCAATTTCTACCAGCTCAGGGTTGCGCAGCACCCACGCAGCAAGGCGCTCGATTTCTGGCGGAAGCGTCGCCGAAAACAAGAGAGTTTGTCGATCGGTCGAAATTTTTTCGACGATGCGGCGAACATCCGGCAGAAAACCCATGTCGAGCATGCGATCGACTTCGTCCAGCACCAGAATGTTTACCTGGCGCAAATCCATCGTGCGTTGTTCGAGCAGATCGAGCAGCCGGCCGGGCGTCGCGACGAGAACATCGACCCCGCGCTTCAGGTCTTCGCGCTGTTTTCCGTAGCCGACGCCGCCGTGAACGACGGTCGCGCGTAAGTCGGTGAAACGGCCGTAATCGCGAAACGCGGTCTCGACTTGCGCGGCTAGCTCGCGAGTTGGCTCGAGCACAAGGCATCGGAACGCG
>QHPY01000073.1 GCA_003219215.1 Verrucomicrobiota bacterium
TGCACCAAGAAGAGCCTGAAGCAGGTGACGGAAATGATTCGGGCCGCGCGTGATTACCGGTTCATCGCGATTTACAAGATCGTGAATGATGAGTTTGTGATTCTGGCCGGCACCGGCAAAGAGCCGCCGGCTTACCCGCGTTTTCCGGTTACCCAGGGATTATGTGGCGCGGCGCTGGAATCGGGAAAAGCAATTGTGGTAGGCGACGTTCAGAAGGACAAGCGCTACCTACCGACGTTTCACACGACGCGGTCGGAAATTATCGTTCCTATGAGGAACGAGCACCGGCACGTTGTCGGCATGCTCGACGCCGAAAGTGACAAAGTGAACGCGTTCGGCGCCGAAGATAAACAATTTCTCGAGCGGGCCGCTGGGTTGATTGCGCATTGTCTGGCCTGACTGGCGCAATGCCACTTGAAAAAGCGCTCGCCGCGGCTCTGAGCGACCACCCTAGATTCGGTCAAATTTTCATTCAGCGAACAGAGTCAGGTGGCTTCGTTCTTTGTCACCGCGACGATAAAAACGTCCGTGATTTGGAAATTTTTCGGAAAGGGGACGACGCGCTCGAGATCGCGCGGTATGACGATGGCGGAAAGTATCGGCCGCTAAAAACGGCGCCGAATCTTCGCCGCGGCTGGCAACTGGAACTTGTTGATCTTGGCGAACTGCGTCGCGCGCTGGATTATTTTTACCCGGGAAGAGTAGCGGTGCTCGCAGCATGGACCGAGGCTCGGCTGAGCACGACGCCGCTGCGCGAAACGTTGGATCGACAATCGGGGATGTACCGGATCGCAGCGAAAATTTCGGATTCGCAAATCGACAATGTCGTTGGCAATTTCTGTAAGTCAGACGGCGGCTGTCTGCGGACAATTTTGTGGAAGCGCGATGCGCGCGGAGCGATTCCGTCGACAAGATTACCACCGGAAAAATTTGATCCGACTCATGACCAAACGGGACGCGGCGAAAACACGATTCCGGCGCTTTGTCAGGAAGCGTGCAGTTTGCTCGTGGCCGAGTGCCGTAAGGCGGTCAAAGCCGAAACCGACGAATGATCATCCGCGCGCGAGTCGTCATCACGATGGACGGGCCACCAATCGAGAACGGCGCGGTCGCAGTTTCGGGTGATCGGATTGCCGATGTTGGAAAATTTCCCGAAATCTCAGCGAGACATGCGGGAGAAGAGATTGTCGATCTTGGCGAGCAGACGCTGCTACCGGGCCTGATCAACGCACATTGTCATCTGGATTACACTTGTTTGCGCGGGAAAATTCCGCGGCAGAAATCGTTCACTGATTGGATCCGCGCCATCAACGCTGAGAAAGCGAAACTTTCGCCGGGAGATTACGTTCGCTCGATTAATGAGGGTTTTGCTGAAGCGAAACGCTTCGGGACGACAACGATTGCGAATCTGACTGCGTTTCCTGAATTGATTGAGCGGATTCAACCGCCGATTCGGACGTGGTGGTTGGCCGAATTGATTGATGTGCATGATCCGGGTCGTGCGAATGAGATTGTCGATCTTGCGGTCGAGAAGTTGAAAGTGGCAAAGCACTGGGGACTCGCACCTCATGCGCCGTTCACCGCGTCCGAAAAGTTGTATCGTCGTTGTGAGGAAGCTGCGAACGAAGACTTTCTGCGGTTAGCTACGCATTTAGCTGAGTCGCGCGAGGAGATGTCGATGTTTCGCGACGCTTCGGGTCCGCTTTTCCAATTCATGCAAGAGATCGCGCGACCTATGGAGGATTGTGGTCATGAGACGTCACTCGCGCATTTTACGCGGCACGTTGATACAGAAGAGCCGTGGCTCATTGCGCATTTGAACGAATTGGCCGAGAGCGACTTCGACCTGCTGCTCCGCGCGAAGCCAAACTTTCACATCATCCATTGTCCCCGCAGTCACGAATATTTCGGCCATTCGTCATTTCAGTTTGAGAAACTGTGTCAGCTTGGATTCAACATTTGTCTCGGCACGGACAGTCTGGCGAGCAATGACGATCTGAATTTGTTCGCGGAGATGCACGCGTTTCGAAAAGAATTTCCAAATATTTCGCCGGAAGAAGTTTTGAACATGGTCACCGTGAATTCGGCGCACGCGTTACGGCAGGAAGATGCGCTCGGCAAAATTCGATCCGACTATTTCGCTGACTTGATTGCGGTTCCGTGCACTCGCCAGGGCGAATCCGTCCAGGGGCGGACAAGATCGACATCGGTGTTCGACGAGATCGTTAGTTTCGACCGGGGGGTGAGTTGGTCGATGATTGGCGGTCAGGTTCAGAATTCGGCCTAAACAAGCAAATTCTCAAAACCGCTTTCTTTTTCTCAAAATTGAAATATTCTCCGCGCTGAGATTTACCATGGCTAAAATCGTAATTATCGATGACGAACCCGCGATGGTGGAAGTCATCGTGACTCTTTGTCGGGAAAAGGGCCATCAGGTTTTCCCATTCAATTCCGCGCCGAAAGCAGTCGAGCAATTGGACAGCATCGCGCCGCAGGTCGTGGTCGCCGACATCAAAATGGAGACGATGACCGGGTTCGACGTGCTCCGGCATGTGCGGGAACATCATCGGCAAACGGCGGTGATTTTGATCACTGCGTACGGCACGGTCGAAACCGCGGTTGAGGCAATGAAGATGGGCGCGTACGATTACGTGACCAAGCCGTTTAAGATCGACGAGCTCCAGCTTACGGTGCAACGGGCGCTCGATTACCAGGCGGCGCTGCGCGAGAACGTTTATCTGCGCAAGGAGTTGAAGAACCGTTACCGATTCGAAAACATCATTGGCACGAGCGGGAAGATGCAGAACGTCTACAACTTGATCAGCAAAGTCGCCGACACGGACAGCACGGTGCTGATTATGGGCGAAAGCGGCACGGGCAAGGAGTTGGTTGCGCGCGGTCTTCATTTCAACAGCAATCGCCAGCATCATCCGTTTGTCGCGATCAATTGTAGCGCACTGCCTGAAAATTTGCTCGAGTCGGAATTGTTCGGTCACAAGAAGGGGTCTTTCACCGGAGCCGTGGTGGACAAGCGCGGTCTGTTCGAAGAAGCAAACCTCGGCACAATTTTTCTGGACGAAGTGAATTCGATGGCGCCGGCGTTGCAGACGAAACTCCTGCGCGTTTTACAGGAGCGCGAAGTCCGGCGCGTCGGCGACAACAAAAGCTCACCCGTTAATGTGCGCGTGGTCGGGGCAACGAACGAGGCGCTTCAGCCGAAGCTCAAAGACGGCACATTTCGAGAGGATTTGTATTACCGCCTGGCGGTGATTCCAATTGAGCTTCCGGCGTTGCGCGAGCGACTCGAAGACGTGCCGCTGTTGGTGAACCATTTTCTGCAGAAACAAGCGAGCGCGACCGGTGGCGAGCCGAAGAAGATCGACGCCGAGGCGGTCGATATTTTGTGTCACTACAATTATCCCGGGAACGTGCGCGAGTTGGAAAACGCGATCGAGCGCGCCTGCGCATTGTGCGACAACGATTTGATTTTGCCGACCGATTTGCCGCCGCACATCGTTAGTCACGCCAAGGGCGATAAAACGGATCAAATGCTGGCGAGTATGCCTGTCGGGCAAACACTCGATGACTTCGTCCAGCAGCAAGAGCGCAACTACATCGATGCGACGCTGCAGCATTGTGACGACTCGCGCGAGAAAGCGGCCAGCATGCTCGGCATCAGCATGGCGACGCTGTATCGCAAGATCGAGCCGAAGAAAAAAGAGGCGACACGAGCCTAGCCGCGCTTGGCGAAGATTCGCAGTTGGTCGGCGGCGTCCTGCAATTCGGCGAGGCGCTCTAATGCGGCTTTTTGTTTTGCTAGAACTTCGTCATTCGCGGCCTTGATTTGCTCGAGCAGCTTGATCGCGTCCGGAATCGAATGAGCATCGGTTGCCGTGGCGGCCGACTTTGAAGTTGCCGGTGTCGCAGTCGTACCGGAAGCCGCTTGAACCACGATGGGCGTGGGCGATTGCGCGCTGACGGCACCGAGGGTCAGCAGCAATGGAAAAACAAAAAGGATTTTTTCGCGCATTATCTTTCCCGTTTCGAATAGATTCGCGCGGTGCGAACGGTTTCCGCGACTTCGGCCAGTTTCTCTTCGATCTTTGTCTGATTCTCTGCGAGCTGCGCTTGTTGTGTCTGGACTTCTTTGATCAGCGCGAGAAGTTTTTGGTCCTGATTCGCATCCGGCGTTTGTCCGGCACTAATTGACATCACGAACATGGTGCCGGGGAGTAGGAGCGCGAGGAGAATTCGTTTCATACGATGGTGGGCGGGTCATCCGAGAAAGGAGCAAGTCGTGTTCCTGCGGTTGGTCTTGAGCGCGAAATTACCGGCAGCCCGATGTGTGCGGCCCGCAAGCTGCTTGCCTGTCGCTCGCCCGAACAGTAAACTCCACCTATGGCCGGACCGGGGATGCATCAAACGCAGAATCTTTCTCTGCAGCAGGTCCTCGCCCCGCAACTCCAGCAAAGTTTGCTCATCCTGCAGGCGCCACTACTCGAGCTCCGTAATCTCGTTCAGCAGGAAATGGAAACGAATCCGGTGTTGGAAGAATTACCGGACGCGCCGAATCCGGACGCGCCGGCTGAATCGGAGACGCCGCCCGCGGATGACAATTTCAAAGAAGAGTTCGATAGGCTCGCGAAGCTTGATGAAGAATGGCGCGATTACATGGCGCAATCGAGCAGCTACAGCGGCCGCTCGCAGGAAGCGGAAGAAAAACGCCAGTTCTTTTTCGATTCCATCCCGACGCAAGAAACGCTGCAACAGCATTTGATGGGACAGCTCAATCAGAACGCGCTCGACGCGGACGATCGCAAAACGGCCGAACTGATCATTGGCAACATCGACGACAACGGATTTCTGCAGACGACGCCAGAAGAGATGGCGCTCAACACCGGAATACCGCAGGAAGATTTCGAGCACATGCTCACCCTCATCCAAAGCTTTCATCCGCCGGGCGTAGGCGCGGGGGATTTGCGCGAATGCTTGCTCATTCAGCTGAAACGCGAAGGAAGACAAAACAGCCTCGAATACAAAATCGTGGCCGATCACATGCAGGATTTTGGTAAGCGACGTTTCCCGGAAATTGCGCGCCGGATCGGGATCAGCGTCGAGCAAGTGCAAAAGTGCGCCAATAACATCGCCCAGCTCGACCCGCGACCGGGTGCCATCTTCGCCGAGGCGCCGCAAAATTATGTCCTGCCGGATGTGACCGTCGAAAAAATTAACGGCACTTACCAGGTTATCTTAAATGGCGAACAGATTCCGCACCTGCGCATCAGCAATACCTACAAAGACATCATGGCGCAGGATCGCAACGGCAGCGAAGTGAAGGATTACATTCGCGACAAGATCCGGAGCGGCAAATTTTTGATCAAGTCGATCCATCAGCGTCAACAGACCATTTCCAACATCGCCCACGAGATCGTGAAACGGCAGCGCGAGTTTTTCGACAAGGGGTCGGCGTTCCTCAAGCCGATGACGATGGTGCAGATCGCGGATGCGGTCGGCGTGCATGAGACGACAGTGAGTCGCGCCATTTCCGGCAAATACATGTCCACGCCGCAGGGCGTTTTCGAGATGAAATATTTTTTCACGCCCGGTTACCAGACTTCCACCGGCGAATCGATGAGCAACACCAGTGTGAAAGAAGCAATCCTCGATCTGGTCAAGGGCGAAGAAGGCAACGCGCCGTTAAGCGACAAAGAGATCGTCGAGATCTTGAGCAAGCGCGGCATTCCGATCGCGCGCCGCACGGTGGCGAAATACCGGACCGAGCTGAATATTCTGCCGAGCAACATGCGGCGGCGGTACTGAGGCTTCGCCTCGCGTGATTCGTTAAATCGTCACATGGTTGAACCGGTGCAGGGGCGGTTATGTCAGCCGCAAATTCCGATTCACGATTCACAAATCACGATCCACGCTTTACGATTGTACTCTCATGAATCCCGCACTTCGCGCCCGTGCCATCGCTGAGTGGCGGGGTCTGCCGGAGAAATATTTAAGACCGGATCGGTGGCAGGCGCCGGTTGACGTTTTGCCGAAGTTGATGCAGCGGCTTGGGTTAAAGGAGCGGCTGCACGAAACCGAAGTGATGGAGGCTTGGGCGAAAATCGTCGGCGAATTCATCTCAGCGCATTCCGCGCCGGTGGCGTTACGCGAAGGCATTCTTTACGTGCGCGTGCTGCAACCCGCGTTGCATTACGAGCTCGAACAAGTTTCGAAGATCGACATCCTGCGGAAATTGAAACAGCGCTTCGGCGGCAAAGTGATTCGCGACATCCGTTTTCGGGTCGGATAAACCACGAATGGACACGAATAAACACGAATTCATGAGCTATTCTGCACGATCCGGCCGTATGTCTCCATTTCGGGCAGCGCGGCGCATGTCGATCATATCGGCGACGTAGTCTACTCTGACTATTACTCGCGTTATTATCTTAGGCCGTTTATCAAAGGGCACCTGTACGATGAGAGCGTGATTGGAACCGGCGCGTTGCTGATTGGTGCTGAGGTGCCACTCTCCTGTCATTGGTCGCTGGGATTGGAGGCGGGCATCCGTTATCACTCACAGCTTGATGGAAGTGACGATATCACCGGGTACAAGTACTATCAGTATTCCGACATCCACTACGGCTATTCTAATCGCGTGGACGATCGTCACTACAATGATGCGGGCGACCGGTTAGACGTGCCAGTCAATGGTTACATCAAGTTCCGCTTCTAACGAATTCTAACTCTGTCTGTTTCAGTCGGCGGGCCTGCCCTCATCGGCAGGCCTGCTGCGTTTCCGGCACGAACTTCGCGCAAATTTGCGGAGGTTTTCTAAAACTTAGGTTCGCAAAGACCGTAAAGGATGGTGAGAGGCTCGTAAAACGGCTTCGACAATCCGCGTGACGTAAATTTCTCTTATGGGCTCGTATTATTCCCGGCTGTTCGGCGGGCCGTTCGCCGGTCACGACGAGACGCATCTTCGTGAGCTGTCGGCACGGATGAAGGACATTCCGCAAAATCGACGCGGGCGTCCGCGACGGGGTGATCTTGCGCCCTCCGGTTTTGTCTATCTTGGCCAGTTTCTCGATCACGATCTGACACGTGATGAAACGAGACTCGAGCACGCGTCAACCGATCCGGAGAGAACAAAAAATCTTAACGCGCCTCGGCTGAATTTGGAAAGCCTCTACGGCGGAGGACCGAAGAAATCGCCCGATCTCTATGATCTTTCCGAAAGCGGCAGCGAGACTTTTCTTTTGGGCAACACAAAGGCGCTGCCGCAGAAACGGATTCCGTCTACGCCGGCCGATTTTTGTCGCCGAAACGGGAGACCGTTGCTCGCCGACCATCGGAACGATCAGCATTTAATCCTGGCCCAACTGCACGTTGTCTTTCTCCAGGTTCACAACCGCGTGGTGGACTATCTAAAGCGCGGAGCGGTTTCGGCTGAAGCTCTTCCAGGCGAGACAATTTTCGAAACGACCCGTCGCCTCGTCGTCTGGCATTATCAATGGATCGTGCGGAACGAATTTTTGAAGTGGTTTGTTTTGCCGGAGATTTTGACGGACATCGAAAGGAACGGCCCGCGATTTTTCAAGCCGGTTCCGGGCGAAGAAATTCGGGTGCTTCCGATTGAATTTACCCAAGCGGCTTTTCGTTTTGGCCACAGCATGGTGCAACCTCAATACGAAATTAATCGCTGGGTGGGACTCATCCGTTTGTCCGATTTGGTTCGGAAAACAAGACCAAACGAACCGGGTGAACCGCTTTTGGCCGATAAAGTTGTGGACTGGGACCGATTCACGCGCACATGGGGCGGGAACGCGAATTTCGCGGAGAATATCGACACCTTGATCTCCGAGGACATGTTTAATTTGCCGGCGGCAGCGATGCCGATTTTTTCCAAAACGCCGCCACCGCCATTGCCGGAGATGACCCTTTTGCGCGGATCTCGAATCGGTTTGCCGTCAGGACAAGAGACATGTCGAGCCGCGGGTCTGCAGCCGCTTGCTGACGCGCAGATCGGATTCGACGACGAAGGCAACGAATTTCTTCGGGACCGCGGTCTGAACGAGAAAACACCGCTTTGGTACTATCTCCTGCGCGAAGCGGAGGTTCTCGGAATTCGCAGATTTCGCGGCGGCGAATGCCTTGGGCCTCTCGGCAGCCGCATCGTCGCAGAAGTTTTGTTGGGCGTGATGAATGCGGACCCAGAACATTACTTGAATGTGGATCCGAATTGGAGACCGGTGACCGTCGTCTTCGGTCGATCAAATGAGCTGCAGCGAATCGATAGTCTCAGAAAGTTCGTGGCATTTGCGAAAGATCGACAGCCGCTCTGAGTCAAATCGGCCGAGTTAGTGAGCACGCGTGGGCAACGGCAGAGCTATGAATGCGCGCCAGTGGCGGCAGACGCGAAAGCCGGCCGAATCGCGCGCGAACTTAAAATCTTTTTGGAGAAGACAACATCTCGCAGTCGCGCTCATCGTTCGCGAAGGCGACGACCCGCAATTTCATTCGACGACGTATTCGCGCCAGCGCTGACCTTTGCTGTAAATCGATTGCGAGGCACCACATCGCCCGTCGCGAAGAAGGTTCTCACAAATTCAACATGGGACGATTTACGGCGACACTTGGCGAAACGTCTCGCATTTGCACTCACGCCGACTTTGCGTCTTCAGCAAAACGCGGCGAAAGCGGTGGCGCGCAGCTTGGAAGCGGGAAACCGACAACGAAATCGCCCGCTGGTTAGTGAGATAACGCTTCTGGAAACGATCTTTGAGTTTCCAGATCTCCTCGAAACGGCGGCGCGACTTATCTCCGGTTGGATCGACGCACAGCACGAACTGTTCGCTCGTCTCCTGCGGGATAAAGCCGATCTTTGCTCAAGGTTTCTGCGCCATCGGCAACCATTTCGCGTTACTGGTATTCGACCCGGGCTTTCCGACCCGCACGAGGGCGGAAAAACTGTGACAATGATTGAGTTCGCCGGAAACAGTCGCGTGATCTACAAACCGCGGGCAAGCGATCGAGAACAACTCTGGTTCGAAGCTCTCCGCTGGTTAAATCAAAACGGTGTCGGCGTTTCGTTTCGGATGCCAAAGATGCTGGCGCGAAGAACTTATACGTGGATGGAATTTTTGCCGACGATGAGTTGCAGAAGTCTCCGGGCAGTCCGGCTCTTTTATTTTCGCTGGGGAACGCAGGCAGCGCTCGCGCAAATCCTGTCAGCAACGGATCTGCATCGAGACAACTGGCTTGCAACAGGATCACAACCAATCCTGGTCGATGCAGAAGTGATCGGAGAGACAGAATCGCCGTTGCGGGAACGGAACAATTCGTTGCATCGAGAATCGCTGCCCCCGCTTCTTCGCACAGGTCTCTTGCCACTTACTCCGCGCGATCGGGTCGGTTTTTACCGCGGAATCGCTCCACTCGACGCAGCGATTCCCGAAACCGCGACGCCGAGTTGCTGGCCGCGATACAGACTAGTGTCGCAAAAACCATCGAGATACGTAAACGAGCTCGTTCGCGGATTCGAAGCTGTCGTTGGGGTTTTCGCGACACCAGAATTGGTTCGAGAGTTTTTCCACGAAATAATTTTGCCCGTCCGGCGGCAGGAACTTGGACGGGTTCTTTTGCGGGCGAGCGCGCAATACGGGCGACTTCTGCGAGATTCGTTCGAAGCGGGCAATATGATTTCTGCCGGTGAGCGTTGGCGGCGTCTTGCGCGCGCATGTTGCGCGTCCGCGCCGAACCGACGAGTCGCACTGGCAGAGGCGCGCTCTCTCTTGCGTTGCGATATACCAAAGTTTAGGACGCGACGAAGAACTGTCCCCGTTTCGTGGAAACGGTTCTCAGCCGCAATCGCGGAACTGAAGGATTCTTCGCGACTGTTGCGCCGCCGCGTCCTTCTGGGAACGGGCGTTCATCGCGCTAAAAAAGCGAGCGGATCTCTTCGCTGATTCGTTACCGAAAATCGGCCGGAAGGAGCGGAAGCGATTGCCACTTTTACCAAAAAACGTAGGTGCACCGAACGTACTCCATCGTGTGACCGTTGGAATGTCCGTTTGTGGCAGGCGGTATCTCAAGTACAAGCGAGCCGGTCCCGTCTCGTTTCGCCTTGTCGACATCACCTTCCGGGAGAAAAACGACTTTGGCGTCTTCCGGCACTTCGATTTCCCCAATTGTTTGAAAAGCTTTTCGAGCAAAATCGTCCGATTCGAGGCATTTCGCTCCAAAACTTTTGTCGCTCATGATTTTTTTCAGCACCGCAGTGCATGCTGCTTTTTTATCGTCTGGGTTATTCCATTTTTTCATCGGTTTAGTTTGTTTGTTGTTTCGTTTGCTGGTGGGTCACAGACCCGTCTTTGCTTTCTTGGAAAGATCTTCAACTCGCAGTTTTAATTTTCCGAGGATCGTTTGAAACCGTAGATCATTGGCGATTGCATCAAAGCGCGGGTCGAGAGAGAGCGAGCGGTAATCGATCCATCCCGCTGAGACTGCCGCCTGCAGGTGCCCAATGGCGGGTTCGGTTCTGCCGAGAGACGATTCAATCGCAGAAATTCGATAGAGAATCTCGGGATTATCGAGAGCAGATTTCAATTGCTTCAGTTCCTCGACCAGGCATTCTCGCAATAGGGAAGAACCGAGACGGGGAGTTTTCTTATTCAGAGTAAGACGCCCCAAGGCCGATTTGTAGCTAACACTGCCGTAAAATTCACCACCTCCGCCGGGATCCTTTTGCTCTAGAAATGTGTAAAGCCGCTGTGCTTCAGTAAAATTACGGCCGAAAAACTCAATTTGGGCCGCGAGTCGCGCATTGTTCGTCGCCTCTTGATCGAGACTGAGATTTTGTCGACAAACCGTGCGTGCCTGAGAGAACTCGGCATTCAATAAACGAAGATGTGACTTGCCGACCAATCCTTCCAATCGTTCTGGATGAAGATCAATTGCCCGCTGGTATGCAGCATTTGCTTTTTCGTAATCCCCCAAGGCTGTCCAACAATCGCCGATATAGCCGTCATACTGGCCGGGTCGGCGATCGGAACGCCTCGCCAGTTCAAGCCAGCGCAATGCCTGGTCCGGCCGGCCAAGGTCATTGTAAATCATCCCGAGTAAGGCGGCGGACTTTCCATCGGAAGTGTCCGTTTCGATCGCGTGTAAGCCGGTTTCAAGGGCTTTAACGAATTCTCCTCTTTGATAACGTACTCCTGCCACCACCCGAAGGACCTCACCCGAATCAGGCGCCAAACGCGAAGCCTCTTTCGCATCACGCTCAGCCGAAGAAAGGAGATTCGAATCCCTTACAAAATGCGTGCGACAAGCGGCGGAACTAGCGAGATAAGCATGGGCAAGGGCGGATTGAGGTTCCAACTGAAGCGCTTTTTCGAAGCAGCTGATGGCACGGTCCAAATCGCGCACCGTATAGTGAAAATGCAGCTCGCGACCGGCTGTAATCAGTTCCCGTGCCTGCTCATCTTGCATCGCCGGATCGCTCTTTACCGCAATCAAATTTGACCAGTCGTTTCTGGTCAAAACCGAATACAGCACCGGCGCTAAACCGCGCGCGAATGATTTCAAATCAGAATTTTCGCCTAGATCGCCAATTCGCCCGAACAGGGACTGGCCGTCAGGATCGAGCAGCTGCACAGAAATTTGCGTGCCGCGATTGGTTTTTCGGCGAGTGCCGAAAAGAGCGGTGCGCGTTCCAAAACTGCGAGCTGCCATTTTCACGCCGTCGATATTGCTGACCGGAACCACTCGCGCGTTTCCGATGCTGGAAAGCTCTGTTTGCAATTTTTGCGCGAGGGTTGCAGTCCAATCGGATTCTTCTGTCGCAGTATCGAGATCGAGAAATGGCAACACCGCGACCGAGTTCCTCGCCAGTTCATTTTCCCGCAGTTTGTTTGCCAATTTCCAACTCTGAACCTGGCGCGCCGCGGTTGCTGCTCCAAGAAAAAGACAAATTGCCAGGCTCCCGGCAAGAATCGGATTCCGACGCGACCAGCGATACAAACGTTCCGGTGGCGAAACGGGCCGGGCTTTGACGGGTCGTCCTTCCAACCAACGGTCCAGATCCTCGGCAAGCGCGGCGGCGGATTGGTAACGCAGGTTGGGATCGCGTTCGAGACAGCGAGCGCAAATTGTTTCCAGATCGCGCGATACCTTCGGCACAACGGAACGCAGCTTCGGCGCCTCATTTTCGGCTGCCTGACGAAGGATCGCGACCGCGTGCTCGCCCAAAAACGGCGGGCGTCCGGTGAGCAGCTCGAATAAAATCGCGCCGAGACTATAGATATCAGTGGCGGCTGTGAGGTCCGCGGCCGCATTCTCCGCTTGTTCGGGCGCAATATATCCCGGAGTGCCGAATACGGTGAGCGTGCGGGTAAGCTCGCTGGCGGTGTCGAGCCACTTTGCCAATCCGAAGTCGCTGACCATCGGCTCACCGCGCGCATCCAGCAGAATGTTTCCTGGCTTCAAATCCCGGTGGAGAATTCCCTGAGTGTGAGCGTAATCGACCGCTCGCGCTACCGTCGCAACCAGTTGCACCGCGTGCCGTGGCGAATCGCCAAAGCTTTCCTTTGAATCGAGCAAACTTCCGCCGCAAGCGAATTTCATACTGAAAAACGGAAGCCCGTCGTCCGTCGCGCCGACATCGTAAATAGGCAGGATATTTGGATGATCGAGGCTGGCAGCCGCGGTCGCTTCGCGTTGAAATCTGGTGAGTGTGTCGCGCGAGTCGCTGTGATAATTGAGCACTCGTTTCAACGCCACGATTCGCCGCGAGGGCGCATGTCGTGCGCGATAAATCACTCCCATTCCGCCGCGACCGATTTCTTCCAAAATCCGGTAGCTGCCCAATTGCCAATCACGATCTGGAATGTCGACAGCGGCGAGGAGCGCGTCGAAGTCCTCGATGTTCGCCTGATTCGAATCAAGGCCGCTGCGCAGTAAACAACTCACGCAAAGGCCGGACGCGATTCGCGCGAGCGATCCACATCGGCAGCGCACGCCATCCTGCGCGGCGCGCTCCGGCAAATCAGTCAGGCCCGAAAAATTCATTTTCTCATTCATCGCGCGCTGGCGAGCACCGCGCACAAATAGCGGATTTCGTCATCCACCTCCGCAGGGTTCGCTACCGTCTGCGCGACTTCCTCTCGTAGAATGCGGCGATAACGCACTCGCAGTTGATGCAAGACGCGTTTGATTACGCTCTCGGGCACTCCCAACGAAGTCGAGAGGTTCGCATAAGAAATTTCCACTCGCTCAACGCTTAAGTATTTGCTCAGGGCGGTAAACATGCGCAATCGGCCGCGCTTTTCGCATTCCTCCGCCAATCGCCGAAGCGCTTGCTCGACCACGGTTGCGGCCCAGCGCACATCAAAAATCCGTTCTGGCGGCCAGGTTTTCAATTCTTGCCCGCAGATCGACAATTGCGACGGCGCTTCTGCCATCCACTCATCCCAGGCAACGAATTGCAGCATCCCGCCGCGCTTTTGCCGTCGGGCGACGTGCTGCTTGTCATTCAGGAAATTTTCCACTGCCGTCCGCAGTAGTGATCGAAAGCGGCCGCGTGCCGGATCCGCCAATGAAAGCAAATTGCCTTTAAGCAGCATGACAAAGAAATCCTGCGTTAAATCCTGAGCGTCGGTCACTGAATGGCCGCGACGACAAATCAGTGCGAAAACCGGTCGCCAATAGACGCGGCATAGCTCGGTCAACGCGCTCTGCGCGGCATCCTGCGTCTCGCTCGTTTGCGCGCAGGACAGGACGACACTCCAGCGCGTCGTTTGGAACCGGTTCGAATTGAGCGTATCGCTGCCTGCCGGCTCCGCCTTCACGGACGGCGATGATGGGATGTTGGGCCAAAATGGACAAGCCTAAAGGCTGCAAGCTTGAGCGAAGCGCCGGTCGTTTCATTCTGAGGTGGATCCTGCTTTCATTTGGTCATTACGAGATTTGCCGGTAGAAGTTCGGAAAAACTTACCAAAATCTTGAGTTCTCGATTAGAAAGTCATTCTCCGACATATTAGGACTTCGAAAAAATGAGAGTTAGCGCCGAGCAGCAAATTCACATTGAGCAACTCAAAGTGTTTGCGCGGGTTGGCGTTCCGCAAACCGAACGGGCCAGCCGCCAGCGCCTTGTCCTTAATATCACTCTGTGGCCCGCACGCGATCTCCGTGATCTGCAGGACCGGATTGCGCAAACGGTCGACTATTCTGCGCTCTGTCGGGAGGCGAAAGACTTTCTCTCCCGGCACTCAAAGACGCGGCCTACGCTTCCGTGACTGTGACGCGGAACACGTCTCTGGACTGATATGCGTAAGGGACGTTTTCAACAATCATTGAGCGAGGTAGCGCGGCGTTACAGTGAGTCCGCTTCCTTCGATCGTCGGCTGTACCGGCACGACATCGCCGGCTCCATCGCTCACGTGACCGCGTTGGTTAAAGCGGGGATTGTCTCCGCTCCAGAACAGAAACAAATCGAAGCCGGGCTTCGCGAAATCGAGAAGGAACTCGACTCCGGAAAATTTCAATGGGACGCATCGCTCGAGGACGTGCACATGAATATCGAGAGCGCGCTCACGAAGAAAATCGGTGAAACGGGAGCCAAACTGCACACCGCGCGAAGCCGCAACGATCAGATCGCACTCGACCTTCGGCTTTACGTAAAAGATCAAATCAACCGGACGTCGTCGCAGATCAAAAAACTACAGACGTCTCTTCTCGATCTTGCCGAGAAGAATGTCGATGTCGTCATGCCGGGGTATACCCATTTGCGGCGCGCGCAACCGATTTTGTTCGCGCACTACTTGTTGGGCCAAGTCGAAGCGTTTGCGCGCGATGTCGAACGTCTCAATAATGGTTTGGAAAGAACAGACGTTCTGCCGCTCGGCTCCGGTGCGCTCGCTGGCTCCACGATCGTTCTTGATCGCGAATTGATTGCCCGCGAACTCGGATTTGCTCGTGTCAGCCAAAACAGTCTCGATGCGGTTAGCGATCGTGACTTCGTTTGCGAATTTCTTTTTTGTCTCGCGATGATTGGAATGCATCTCTCCCGCGTGAGCGAAGATTTGATCATCTGGAGCACGATCGAATTTGATTTCGTCGAGTTCAGTGAAGGGTTTTCGACCGGGTCGAGCTTGATGCCGCAGAAAAAGAATCCCGATATGGCAGAGCTGACTCGCGGCAAAATCGGCCGGCTTTACGGAAACTTGATCTCGATCCTGACCACGCTGAAGGCGCTGCCTTCCTCCTACAATCGCGATCTCCAGGAAGACAAGGAAGCACTGTTTGATTCGGTGGATACCATCTCTGCCGCGCTCGAACTATGCACGGCCATGCTCCCCGAATTGAAAATCAATCGAGAGCGAATGGAAGAAGCCGCCAGCGATCCGAATCTTTTTGCGACCGACCTTGCCGAGTATTTGGTGGGAAAAGGAATGGCTTTTCGTGAAGCACACGAAATCGTGGGCAAGCTCGTGGCCAATGCAATCGATAAGGGAACGAAACTCAACGCGATCGCGCCAGCCGATCTTAAAAAGCTCTCACCACTGTTCGGTGTCGATATTGCTGATGTTTTCGACGTCCGTCGTTCGCTCGCTGCGCGTCGCGCCATTGGCGCGCCTTCGCCGGAGAATGTGAAAGCGCAGATCAAGTCTTGGCGAAATCAACTGCGCTAAAAATGCGATTCACGAATTTGCTGCGGGAAGAAAAAGGGTGGCTGACAAGGTCGACAACGACACATTTTGCCGACAAGCATCTCGCAGTCTTGACCGAACTCGTGCAAACGCCGACGAATTCCGAGCCGAGGCCGTGGACGACCGTTCGCCGCAAAGCCGCCGTTGTCATTGCGCCGCAGACCGCCGACGGGAAATTCGTGCTCATCAAAGAAGAGCGCGTCCCGATTCGAGCTGCCATCTGGTCGATGCCTGCAGGTCAGATTGACGACAACATTGAGCCGAACGAAAAGGAAATTGAATCGGTCGTAGTGCGAGAGCTGAACGAGGAGACTGGCTACCAGCTCGCGCCCGGCGGGGAACTGATTCCGCTCGGTTACTTTTTCACCTCACCGGGCTTGACCGACGAGCACTGCTACCTTTTTCTGGCGCGCTTCGTTCAAGTCGCGGCGGTTCACCAGAGGGAAGAGGGCGAGGGAATTCTCGAGTCCTACGCATTCACTGTCGCTGAATTGAGCCGAATGATTGCGGCGAACGAAATTCGCGATTCCAATACGTTGAGTATTTGTGCGCGCATGGCCGCGCGCGGTTTCATTTCGTTAGACGCAGGCTGAATCGAGACATGGCCCTGCGCGATATCTTCAAGTTTCGCGAATTGCCGGAAACCGAAACGTCAAAGCCGTTTCTCGAGCATCTGGAAGACCTGCGGTGGACGGTCGTGAAAATGGCGATCGCTCTTCTCCTGGCGATGATCGTTTGTTTTGCCTTTCGTTCAACGCTCGTGCGAGTCATGCAGGCGCCGCTTCACGGTCTCGATCCACAAATTGGTGCCCTCAAAGCGCTGGGCGTTACCGACTCGCTTATGATTTCGTTTCACCTCGCGTTTTACGCCGGCATCGTCGTCTCATTTCCCTTGCTCCTCTATTTTATCGCGGAATTTGTCCTTCCCGCGCTGACCGCGGTCGAGAAACGTTTTTTGTTTCCAGCCATCGTGGGTAGCTTCGGACTTTTTCTGCTAGGCGTAGTCGTCTGCTATTTCTGGTTGCTTCCGAAAACGATCCTTTTCTTTTTCCGCGACACCCAATCGCTTGGATGGGCGCCGACCTGGACCGTCCAACAATATTATTCGTTCGTAACGAAATTCGTTCTCGGTTTCGGACTGGCGTTTGAATTGCCGGTGGTCGTCCTCGCATTGGTTTACTTCGGTCTCATCACTTACAAATTCATGGCGCGCACCCGCCCTTACGCGGTCGTGCTGATTTTTATACTCGCTGCTATTATTGCGCCGACGCCGGATCTCTTGACTCTCATCGCGATGGCGTTGCCGATGTCTTTACTTTACGAAAGCTGCATCTGGGTCGCCTGGCTGATGGAGCGTCGAAAATCGCGTTCGAGTCTTACCTGATTCTGTGGAAATCTCTTTCTACTACACGCTTTTCGCGGTGCTTGCGTTCGTTCTCGGCGCGGCCATCGGCTCGTTTCTGAACGTCGGGATTTATCGGCTGCCGCGCGACATCTCGATCAAAGAACCGCGCCGTTCGTTTTGTCCGATCTGCAAAACACAAATTCCGTCGCGGCAAAATATTCCGCTCGTGAGCTGGCTACTTCTGCGGGGGCGATGCGCCAATTGCGGGGCCAGGATTGCCTTTCGCTATTTCGGCGTCGAATTGCTGACGGCTCTTTTGTTTCTCGCCGTCTGGGAATGTTTTCCGTGGAAAATCGCGATCGCCTATTGGGTTTTCGTTTCGATCCTGCTCATCGCAACCTTCGTCGATCTCGAGCACTTCATTATTCCCGACCAGATCACCGTTGGCGGAACGATCGCGGGAATTGTCGCGAGTTTTACCGTTCCCGAGTTGATGAGCACGGATTCGCGTCTGGCTGCGTTCGTTCGTGCTGTTCTCGCGGCGGCGCTCGGTTACGTAATTTTGTGGATCGTGCTCGAAGGCGGCAAGATCGCTTTCGGGAGAAAACGGGTGAAGCTGGATGGACCAACTCCGTTTACCTGGACGCGCCATGGCGACGACGCCGATTTCATCGTCGGGGAAGAACGCAGCTTGTGGAGCGATTACTTCGCGCGCGAAAAAGACCGTTTATTACTCCACTGCGACGAAGCGAAGATCGACAATCGTGTTTTTGGAAACACGATCCTGGAGTTTCACTACAATCGCGTCGGTGTCGGCACCGAAGAATTCGTGCTCGACACGGTCGATCGGATTTTCGGGGTCGCGCACGAGCTGGAAATCCCGCGGGAAGCAATGGGGCGCGGCGATTTAAAATTTCTGGCGGCGATTGGCGCCTTTCTCGGATGGCGTGGCGTCTTGTTCAGCATTTTCGCCGGCTCAGTCGTCGGCTCAGTCGTTGGACTGGCCACTTTGCTCATCGGAAAACGGGTCTGGTCGGCGAAATTGCCGTTTGGCCCGTACCTCGCCTTCGGTGCGCTGACATGGATGTTCTTCGGTGAAAAGTTCGTGCAGTGGTATTTGCAACTACTGAACCCATTCTGAGTCCGCGCCCGTCGGCTCTAGCGCAGCGGCGTAAAATGCGAACCGTTGCGGCCAGTAGCAGCGGACGACTTCTTCCAACACCCCACGCCCATTCTGTATTGCATCGGCGATGACTTCGTCGCGCGATCCATTCCCGCGGAAACGACGATCGGTTCTTAGGCGATGATCTCCACCAATTTCGGCGGGTCTCCGCGGAGATCATTCATCACCCGCCACGAGTCGGGACGAATCACGCGCAAGTTTCGTGGAACGGATTTGCGTGCTGGAGTCGCGATGAAGAAAAACGGGAAAGACGCGACCAAAATTAACGCCGGATGAAACACCGCGGGAAGATTTCGGACGCCCTAATCGACAAATCGATGTCAAAATTCCGTGCACGGCGAGGCGGTGCCACCAGTGGCGCTCCGCGCCGGTCACACTTCCATTGGTGCGACCGCGGACTGGCGTTTGGCGGGCGTGGCTGCCGGCGAGGCAAACATCAACCGCAGATTCGTTAGTTCGGCTTTCCACCAACGCAATAGTCCTTTGCGAAGCAATTTCATCACGCGAGAATCCGGGACGAAGCCATCGTATAATTCGCGCCAACCGGCGTTGCGCCTGGCAAAATGTCCCGTGGCCAATCGGCGTTTGGCTAGCGCAACTAGGCGACGATTGTAAAACTTGATCGCGCTGGCCGCCATGCGCCCGCGCGTTCCGTGAAATGGCAATTCGAGAAATGCTTTCTCCGGATCTCGGTAGGCGGGAATGACCAGACCGAAATAATACGACGCCACGTCGAGCAAAAACCCGGCCGACATCAGCTCGGCATCACCCATGTAATAGTATTTGTCTTTATAGAGCGTCTCGAACCACGAGCGATACATGATCGGATATTGCTCGTTATAGTGCGCGACGCTTGCCGTTACATCTTCGCCCATGAGATTTCGCGCGACGAAATCGGCAACGTAGTTGCTGGTGTAGGAACAGAAATCGAGACCAGGGCTGTAAAGTGGATCGATAAATCCCGCGGCGTCGCCGACGCACGCCCAACCATCGCCGCAAACTTTTTGGCTGTAATATGGGAGCGCCGAAAATGCGTGCACGTCTCCCTCGATCGCATGCGCGTCGCGAAAAATTTCGCGTCCGACCGGATTCGTCAGAATGTGCGCGTGCAATCGTTCCGCGATATTCGCGCCTTCCGGCAATTGGAAGATTCGGCTGTCGTAAACAATTCCGGCGCTCACGTCGCCGCCACGGAGGGGAATGATCCAGCACCACCAACCGTGTCCCATCAAATGGTTCGTCGCCCACGAACGTGCGGTGCGGCAGGCGTCCATGTAATCCCGAAATTTTTCCCTCCAATCGTAGCTGTCCCAATCTTTCACACCAGTGAACCGTGCCCAGACCGCGTTGATCGGATGCTCGTTGTTCGGCCGATAATGTCCGAGCTTTCGCGCAAGCAACGTCGCGCGACCACTTGCGTCGATCAGCCAACGCGCGCGAACGCTGCGTTGTCCAAGATCGACATCTACCGCCTGTCCGTTTGCCCCTTTCAATTCAATCTTGGCGACTTTCGCGGGGCGCCATAACTCAGAGCCGGCATTTGCCGCGCATTGGAGCAAGTGTGAATCCAACTTGGCGCGATCGACCTGGAACGTTTGCACGCGCGCGTTGTAACGTGGCCCGATTTCGACGCAATCGTCGAACTTTTGCTCCGGGGAGTTGCAAAACCACATTCGCAGGCCTTGTTTCGCGAGTTGCTCGTGACCGAGATAATTCGCCAGGCCAAGAATGCGCGTCATGTAACAGCTGCTCACCTCGGTTGTCGATTCGCCGACTTTGCGATCGAACGCGGCGTTCTTCTCGATGATGAGCACACGCGCACCCGGATGCTTCCTCTTAATCATGAGCGCCGTCGCCGCGCCCGAAAATGCGCCACCGATGATCACGACATCGTAATCAAAATCCATCGCCGATAGAGAGGATGGACTTTGCGCGCGGCAAACGCAATTGTGTTCCCTCGATGATCTTCAAGAACGGGCGTTTGATCTTCCCAAATGGCGTTCGCGATGGATTGGACCTGGTTGCTGAGAACGGGATGATTACGGCGATTCGTGGGCCATCACCCGCGATGGGCGAGACGATTATCGATCTTGAAAACAATTATCTGTCGCCTGGTTTCATCGATCTTCACGTGCACGGCGCGGTGGGACGCGACACAATGCAAGCATCCGCCCATGCATTTCGCGCCATTTGTGATTATCACGCGAGTGGCGGCACGACGTCGCTGCTCTTAACGACTGCTACGGCACCGATCAAAGCCATCGTCAAAGTGCTCAACGAAGTTCGCGCCGCTAAGTCGTCGATTAAACAAATCGCCGGCGTGCACGTTGAGGGGCCGTTTATCTCGAAAGCAAAGCCGGGCGCGCAGCGTTCGAGTTTAATGCGAAAGCCGACGCGTGGGATATACCGGCCCTTGCTCGAGCACAATGATGTGATCAAACGGATGACTCTTGCGCCGGAATTGCCCGGCGCGATCGCGCTGATCGATGAATTGCGCAAACACGGCATCTTTCCGAGCGGCGGTCATAGCGATGCGTGGGAGGATGACGCCCGCGCCGCGTTTGAGCACGGCATGCGCAGCGTCACCCACGCGTTCAATTGCATGTCGAGCACGCGTCGTCGTGGAATCGATCGCGTCGCCGGCCTGCTCGAGTTCGCGATGAGCGAACCGGAATTAATCTGTGAGCTCATCGCCGACGGTCATCACGTTTCGCCGACGTTGATGAAAATGTTGTATCGCGCCAAAAATTTTACCGGCATTTGTCTCGCCACCGATGCGACCGCCGGCGCCGGATTGCCCGACGGTTCAAAGTTTTCGCTTTACGGAACGAAATGCATCACCGAAGCGGGCGTTTGCCTGCTGGCTGATCGCTCTGCGCTTGCTGGCAGCGCGTCACGCATGATCGATCTAGTTCGCACGATGGTAACAAAAGTCGGCGTGCCATTGCACGAAGCCATCGTCATGGCGACCGATACACCGGCGTTCGTTATCGGCCTAACTGGCAAAGGCCAATTTAAAATTGGCGACGCCGCCGACCTGGTTGTCATTTCGCCAGAACTCGAAGTCCTGCGAACATTCATTGCGGGCGAAGAAGTTTTTCGGCGTTAAATCGACAGGAGAAATTCGGCAATATCGAGCGAGGCGCGCGGGCGGCTGAGTTTGCCGATGTTGGTCGACCATTCGCGCCATTGTTTTGCGCTGTCGGCGAACGCGCTCCGAACTTGCGCGACCACGTCTTCGTTTGAAAGTGCGATCACGCCGGAGTTGGTTTCAACGATGAGTCGCGCGTTGCCTTCTTCTTGCCCGGAAACGACGTGATTGATGATCATCGGACATCCAGCAGCGATCGTTTCCTGGACTGTCGCGCCGCCGGCTTTCCCAATGAGCAAATGATTCTCGCAAAGCATTCGCGGAAGTTCATCGGTCCAACCGAAGATTTGGACATTGCGATTGCTCGCGGCCCGTTCGATCTCCCGGTGAAGTTTTTCGTCGCGGCCGACTGTGATAGTTAACTGAATATTCAGCTCCAGAAGTCTGCGGACGAGCGCTGGCGCGCGGCGCGTCCCGGCGTTGATCACATAGAGCACGCGCGGAAAAACGTCAGACGGCGATGGTCGATCTTTTGTAAAGTCGGCGAACCGGGGACTGACCGGAAAACCGAACACCTTAATTTTCTCCGTTGGGACGCCGCCCTCACGGACAACGGCGCCGCTTTGTTCGTTCGCGACGACAAAATAATCTGCCGGTGAGCGATACCAAATCGCATTGACCGTGATCGAGTCGGTGACGACGGCGATGTTTTTGCAGCGGCGATCATTTCCCAGGATCTGCTGCAACAAATAAGGATAAGGCGGAAAGGTCGAGACGACGGCGTCCGGTTGAAAACGATCGATCAGGCGGCCGAGATTTTTCTTGAGGCCGTGAAAGCGTTGGAATCGTTGGTCAAAATCTTTTTTTTGATCGAGCCAGTTGTAAACGTAGCCCCACAATTTCGGCCAGTGGTTGATAAGTGTGAGATACGCCCGCCGGACAATTTCATTGAGCGCGCCAAAGGTCTCCGGAAACAAATCGCGCAATTCGACTTCAACCTTCGGTGCAACCCGTGCCAGGCCTGCGCGAACGCCTCGCGCCGCGCTATTGTGTCCTTCACCGAATCCGGCGGTGAGGATCAAAATTCTTTTCACGTTTTGTTAGGCTAAAAACTCACCCTCACCTGCCGCGTTGCGGCTTCCTCTCCCTGAGGGAGAGGATGGAGGTGAGGGCGACTCGGCAAGTTTAATGGATATTTCCGGTCGGCAAAGTAAACTCTGAGAAACGTGAAAATATTTCGCTCGATGTGGCGAGTTTTCCGCCGGTTGGTCTGGGAAACCGCGACCGACAATACGACCGGATTGGCCGCGCAGATGGCTTACACGTTGTTGATCGCGCTCGCACCAGTGCTTCTTTTTCTGTGGCACTTGCTCGGCTTGTTTGGAACCGATCCGGCGAAGTTGCATGGAATTTTCGGCGTCCTAAAAAGCTTTCTCCCGCCCGATCCAAAAGTGCAGGACATACTCGATGCTGCAGCCGCGAGCGTGGTCGTGACCGGCTCGAGTGGATTACTCGCAAACGCCGGGATCCTGCTCGGAATTTACTGCGGCACGATCTTCATCGCGACGATCTCGCGGGCGCTGAGCCACACTTACGGCGTGACCGAGCCGCGCAATTGGTGGTCGAAATACGTCATTTCGTTTCTGCTGCTGTTTTGGTTCGGGATCGTCATCCTGGTTTGTTTCAATGCCATCGTCTTTGGTGAAACTTTGGCCGGCGTCGCCGAAGTAAATTTTCAGTTAACGATACCGCTGCAGCGATGGGTTGCGGCGTTGAACCTGCCGTTCACGGCCATCGTCCTCGTCGGGATGGCGCTGGTTTTGTATCTGCTCACGCCGGAAAATTATCTCACCATTCGACAAGCATTGCCCGGCGCGATTTTTTTCTCGGTCGGCTGGATCACGGTAACGAAATTGTTCCAGCTCTACGTGGCGCGCTACAGCCGCTACGACGCGACTTATCTTGCGCTGGCGTCGATCATCATTTTGCTGACGTGGATGTATCTCACTTGTTTGTTTTTGCTCCTCGGCGGCAAATTGAATGCGATTCTTCGCCGCGAGCGCGAAAGGCGTGGCAAATCGAGAACGTCAGAGCCGGCGATGCAGCCGGCGTAATCGGCAAAGTATTGATTTCGTTGCCGGTTGATCGGACGTAACACTCTGTTACGCTGCGCGCAGTGGGATGTTTCCGCGTTTGTAGTTTTCTTGTGCTCAGCGCAGTCATCGGCGGCTTCGTCCTTCAAGCGCAACCGACCAACGAAGAAACACCGCTACCCGTGCGCAAGGCTCGCGCGGTAAGTTCGCCATCGAACGACGAATCTCCGAGCCCGACACCAGAACCGAAAACTTCGCCGCACAAGAAAAAGAAACCAGCCTCGGCTTCGGCGAAACCGAAGGCGAAAGCAAAAAAAACCCCAGCCGCCGAATCCGAAGCGTCGCCAACGCCGAGTGAAACCCCGGAAGCGACACCGAAGCCGAAAGCGAAGAAATCCGCGGCCAAAGAAACGTCAACGAAGAAGAAAAAGAAAACAACCGGAGAGAAATCGCCAACTTCGAAAAAAAAGGCTTCGCCCAAGCCGTCCGAAACTCCAGAGCTCGGAGCAAGTACCTCGCCACGGCGCGCGATTGCGGTTCCAAGTCCGAGCGCTCCTCCTCCGCCCGCGCCAAGATCGACATCCCCACTCGGCGCGACGGTTGAAGAGCCTGAACAATTGACGATCGAAAAATACGGTTACGAAAAGCCGCGTGGTTTTTGGGCGCGATTATTTGGTGGCGGTGGGCGCAGCACCAGCAGCGGCGCTGGTTACCGTTATCTAACGAGCTCCGTGCGCGCTCAAATCGATCGCGCGCCAGTCGCGCGGAGTCGCTGGCAGTACATCGTCGTGCACAACAGCGGAACGCGTCAGGGAAATGCGGCTGCGTTCGATTATTACCACCGGCATTTTCGCCGGATGCAAAACGGACTCGCTTATCATTTCGTGATTGGCAACGGAACCTCGACCGGCAACGGCCAGATCGAAGTAGGGGACCGTTGGCGGCGACAAATCAACGGCGGCCACGTCCACAGCGATTATCTGAACAACATCGCGCTCGGGATTTGTTTGGTCGGCGATTTCAATCGCGATCAACCGACGCGCGCGCAGCTCG
>QHPY01000057.1 GCA_003219215.1 Verrucomicrobiota bacterium
GTCGTCGCCGACACAATGGATCTTTGGATTGAAACGACCCGTGCGGACCTCGACGCACTTCTGCCAGATGTCGATCTTTTGATCCTCAACGACAGCGAAGCGCGCGAGATGACGAAGGAGACAAGTTTGATCAAAGCCGGGCGCGCGATTCGCAAAATGGGTCCGCGCTACGTCGCAATCAAAAAAGGCGAGCACGGCGCGCTCCTTTTTGGCGAAAACGAATTCTTCAGCTGCGGCGCATATCCGCTCGAAGACATTCACGACCCGACCGGGGCGGGGGACACGTTCGCCGGTGGCATGGCCGGTTATTTGGCGGGCACGGTCAAGAAAGTGACCTTCACCGATCTGCGCAAAGCGATGATCTATGGCAGCGTGCTGGCGAGTTTTTGCGTGGAAGCATTCAGCCTCGAGCGCTTGCGCAATTTAACGATGGACCAGATCAACGAGCGTTACGAAGCTTTTAAACTGATGAGTCAGTTCGAAGTGCCGCAGAATTAGAGCGAAGCAGAACGTGCTCGTTGGGTTTGATCTTGCCTTTGGTTTTTCGAACGCGTTAAATCTTCGCTAGGTTGCTGGAGATTGAGCTGGGAAAAAAGAAGACCGTGACCGCGCGATGTCTTTTCGTTTGCACTACGCTGCTGCTGCTGTTTGCCAACGGCGCGTATGGTAGCGGCACCTACCAGCATACCAGAGACAGACGGACGCTCATCTGGAACAATTCTCCCAGACGGGATCATGAGGCGACGTGGTCGGGTGAGCGAGACTCGAACGGATTCGCCACGGGATATGGCACATTGACGTGGTATAAAGTTCAGCCAGCAATCGTGACTGGCTCCAACATTCCGTCCGCCAGAGGACGCGCCGTCGTCATCAACCGTTTTTCCGGCAAAATGGTCCGCGGGAAATTTGATGGGCCCGTGGTTAATGTCGACGCGAGCGGGAAAATGTTTCACGGCACGCTTGTTAAGGGGACCAAAGCCAATGACTGGGTGGCCGGACCGCTGCCACGCACCGATCAACAGTTGAGCGAACGTGTTTCCAGAAGCGCGGTCAACCCGCAACCGCCAGCCGAAGGGCCACCGCATTTTGCAGCGGCGGTATTAACTCGACCGTTCACACCCGAGCCTTCAGCAACTGCGCCTTCAACTCCGGCAGCCGTCGAACCTGAGGTAAAGAACCGCATGATCATGGACTTCAAGGAACAAACCCAAGTTGTTTTGGCTCGAGTAGGCGATGCGACGGGAGATTTTCAAGAGATCGACCGGCTCGATTCGGTGCAACGGTTGCCCGCGGCGGTATCTGAAAGTGTAGCGTCGCTTGTCGATCGGGCGCGTGACTTTCGGGCGAAGCTCGGATACGAAACTGCTCTGAGCGAATGCCGAAGCGAGACTGAAACAGTTGACGCGCTGTCAGCGGTTGTTCGGAGCACACGCAATATTGCGGGCAGCGACGCTTCTGCGGCGAACTCGGGACTGACCGATTTTCTAAAAAATAATCCAGAACCACTGATCGACGCTCAGAGACCGTTATGGCGCTATCTGACGTCAATGCGGTTGTTGTGCAGCCGATTAGAGAAGCAGGCTGAGACCCACTTGCAGCGAGCAGGAGCATTTGCTTCGGCAGGTAGAACCGGGGACGCAATCCGGGAATATCAGGAAGCTTATCGGATATTCCCGAATCCGGCTACAACCGAAAAGATCCGTCAACTCCAGAGGAACAGTCTCGGGTTGTGAAGCAACAGTATTTCTTCGCCTGCCTTTTTGTCCGAGCAGCAAAAGGACTTGCTCTGCTTGTGATGTGGATCGGAATCGGATTTTGCGGACTGCGATATTACCAAGCCAGCATTGCGGCCGGCGCAGTTGCCTATCAGCCTTCGCCCCATCTACGACATGCACTCGACAGGTTGAGAGATGCCTTTTTGGCTACCGAACAAATTATCGAGTCGTTTAACGCCGGCAATCAATCAACGACACCGAATGTTCAGGCGCCGCGTTTTCCGCTGGTGATTAACTCAGACGATGATTTTGCCCGAATTCGCTCCGAGCTCTCCAGAGTCGACCACGAGCGGCAACAGTTGAAAGAGTCAATTGTGAGCCGGTTTGAAACTTTCGTTAAGAGCATCGAGGAGAAACTTCATGCCTACGCAGCCGTGTTGCAGTCGTCGCCGTCGCCAACACCCGCAACCACTCAGAATCTCATCTCCAACGCCACGCCTTCGCCTACGTCTCGGGAACAATCTTTGTTTTCATCCCAGCTCGGCACTTCCAACGCGAATGAGCGGAACGCAAATCTGAAGGAGCGAAAGGAATTTCTTAAGGTGCTTGCGGCTAAAGCCGAGAACGCCGACAATCGTGTCATACTCGGCGAGGCGGCAGATCAACTTGAGCATTTGGCCAAGCTGCTGCCGGAAAGATTCGACGCATCAACCGCGGCACAACCGGATACGACAACAGCCGCCTCGAAGAACCCGCGACTAGAACAGGACGGCAAGATCTTGCCCTCCGAGCGCGTTGCTCGCCAGCTAGAGAAGCTTCGCGGCGGAGTCCGCCAGATGTTGCTTACATCATGGACTCTTGATGATACGTTCGAGCAGGTAGCCGACCTTGATTCGGCCGAGCGCGATAAGTATCGCGCAGCGATTTTGGCGCAGAAAAGCATTTGGCTGTCAGCAACTTCGCGGATCGTAATTGGATTGTTTGCTACAGGTTTTGTCAGTCTTCTGATAGTCGTTTTTGCTGACCTCGTTCAGACTCAACTTGATACCGCGACCAGCAGCGGCACGGTGGCTGACGCGATTAATGCGCTGCGTGGATCGGTAGCACACTTGTCGGAAAGCGAACCGATGATCTCGGCGGAAGAGGAGACGCACATCGCAGGCGGCTCTTGAAAAAGTCCGCCGAATTTTAATTAGGCAAAACGCGCCCGAGAGGATTCGAACCACTAACCTTCTGATCCGTAGTCAGATGCTCTATCCAGTTGAGCTACGGGCGCCAAAGAGAGCGTGTAATTTGCGGAGGAAGCGCATGCCGTCAACAAAGCGCTCGATTTTACACAATGTAGCGGTGTTGTGCGGCGAAATCTGACACTCCCTTATAATTCACGTTAACCATTCGGAGCCCTTTGTCAGAAAATTTTGCTGCGTGCGAAGTTTCACACACCAAAATTCCGCATCTAATGCGTTTGCAAATAAGGAGGATCACTTATGACGTCACACGGATCGGCTAAACCGCCAAAGATCGACAATCATCACATCACGCGGAGAAGCTTTCTCGGAACGACCGCAGCTGGCGGCGCGGCGCTGCTGACCGGCGGGCTCGCCACACTGTTCAAAGAGACTGCGCTTGGCGGAAGCAGTTTTCCATTCGTTGAAGCGACAATTCCTCAGCTACAAGCAGCGATGGCTGCTGGTCAGCTCACCGCGCACGATCTCGTGCTCGGTTATCTCCAGCGTATTCAATCACTTAACCCTACATTGCACGCCGTCATCGAAACAAATTCGAATGCGGTCGCAATCGCCAGCTCGCTCGATAACGAGCGCAGCCGCGGCATCGTGCGCGGTCCGCTCCATGGCATTCCGCTGTTGGTGAAAGACAATATCGCCACTCTCGACAACATGCAGACGACCGCCGGGTCGCTCGCAATCTATGGAAGTCAAGTTCCCGCCGATGCGCCGATCATTCAGCGGCTCCGCGCGGCCGGAGCGATCATTCTCGGCAAGTCGAACCTTGGCGAGTGGGCAAATTTCCGCGGGTTTGATTTCGCCTATCCGCTGGCCGTCGGTTGGAGCGCTCGCGGGGGAGACACCAAAAATGCTTACGACCTGGGCTACACATCGTGGGGCTCGAGCTCCGGTTCGGGCGCGGGCGCTGCCGCCAATCTTTGTGCAGCTGCGGTCGGAACCGAAACCGACGGTTCAATTACCGGCCCGTCGGCGGTCGAAAACATCTTTGGATTAAAACCGACGCTTGGGCTGATCTCGCAAGACGGGATTATTCCGATCAGTCATCAACAAGACAGCGCCGGTCCAATGGGGCGGTCCGTCACCGATATCGCCATCCTTCTAGGTATCATGCAATCGCCGCAGACCGATTACACGCCGCTCCTTCAGCGCGGCGCGCTTGCTGGCAAACGCATCGGCCGCGACGTGCGCTATTTCGATTACAGCTACTACGGCAGCGATTATCAATACCGATACGGGCAACGTCTTCGCCTATACCGACGACGAGTTCACCGCGCTGCTTTACGAGTTCAGGGCGCAAATCGCCGATTATCTACAAACTTTGAGCAAGACAAGTATGCGCACATTGGCCGATCTCATCGCGTTCAACAATGCGCATTGCCCGCAGGAACTCGTTTATTATGGACAGGAGATTTTTGAAATCGCTGACCAGCTTCCGGGTTATCCAAATGATCCGACGTACGTTGCGGCTCGGAATCACGCGACAGGCGCGGCGCGCGCCGGAATTGATGGTGCAATGGCCCGCCATCACCTCGACGCGATCGTCGCACCGCATCTGACGAACTCAACCGGACCAGCGGTTGCCGGTTATCCGAACTTCTCGATGCCGGTTGGCATTCGTTCATCGGGCAGACCGGCGGGGATGTTGATGTACAGCACCGCCTTCCGGGAGGCGCAATTGATCGCGATGGCCTACGATCTTGAGCCAGCGTTGAATGCGCGGCAACAACCGCAGTTCCTCGGCGCAATTCAGCCGATTCCGAACGCGGGATTGTGCACTCAGCCGCATCAACCGCAGGGCAAACAACATCTGCCGCATGGGCGAATCTTCTAAGATCGACATAATCTGACTTGAGCAGGCGAGCAGATTGAACACTCTGCTCGCGTGACTGTTTTTCTTGGCGGCGGATTTGCGGCGAAATATCTTGAGGGTGGCGGCAATTTTTCAGTGCCGCTGCAATGGATGCTCGGTCTTCGTCGACTGAAGCTGGACGCGATCTGGCTTGAGCATCTGCCGAGCGAGCGAAACGCTCGTGTCGATCAGCGCAAGATCGACAACTTCCAGCGACAACTCCGAGCGCACGGACTTGGCGGACGCTATTGTCTGCTATACCAGAAAACGCCAGACACCACGCACGACCTCAACGCGCTTCGCTGCATCGGAATTTCAAAACAGGAATTGCTCGATCGACTTGCCGGGCCTAACACGCTGCTCAATCTCAGTTATTCAATTCATCCGCCGCTGCTGCTGAAATTCGAGCGCCGCATTTTCTGCGACCTCGATCCGAGCGAGATCATTTATTGGATGACGCAGATGGAGATGGGTCAGTCTTCTCATCACGAGTTTTGGACAATCGGTCTAAATGTGAACGACCCGGATTGCAAACTGTTGAAAACGGTGGCGGCAGCCCTCACAGCTGCCCCTTCCCAATCGCAGGCGACGCGGTCGGAGCCGGACTGGCATTTGCCCCTACAGAAGATCCGTTGGAAGACGTTTTATCCGCTGGTCGACACCAAATTGTATCGGGCACAGCCGCGTCCGCGCTCGCCGAAGTTTACCACGATCGGTCAATGGTATTGGGGCGGGGCGGTGGAAATTGATGGAACGTTTCCCGATCTTTCAAAAAAATACGCGTTCGAACGGTACCTCGATCTTCCCAAACGCGTAGCCGAAGCGAAATTCGAACTCGCGATGCACATGAATCCGGACGACCCCGAGCGTGAACGATTGCGAAAACGTGGCTGGCATATTGTTGATCCACACCGCGTTGCGCGAACGCCGAAAAAATACAGAAGCTATTTGGCGAGCGCGATCGGCGAGTTCACCGCGATCAAGGGCGTCGATGTGAGCTGGAAAACCGGTTGGTTGAGCGATCGCGCGGCGGCGTTTCTCGCCATGGGTCGACCAGTTGTGACGGAGGACACAGCTGCGGCAAAATATTTGCCGCCTGCGAGCGGCTTTCAGTTTGTTGGTAAATTGGACGAAGCCGTGGCTGCGATCGGAGATCTGCTGGCGAACTGGCCACGCCGCTCGCGCGAGGCGCGAGCATCTGCGGTCGAAGTCTTCGATTCGGCGAAAAATCTCCGGAAAATTCTCGGTCTTTGAGCCGCTCGTTTTGGCGTTGCAAAACGATTTTCGGGTGTTACTCGTTGTCCCGTTATGGCCGATTTGATGAAAGCGCCTGAGCTTAAGGAGCGCATGAAAAAGATCCCGGAATGGGAATTGGAGAAGAAACACATCGAACGCACTTTTGAGTTCGACGATTTTGTTGATGCCATCGATTTTGTGAACACGGTCGCGGAAGTGGCCGAGGAGGAAGAGCATCATCCCGACATCGACATTCGCTTTAACAAAGTGCGGCTCGTGCTTTCAACGCACAGCAAGGGCGGCGTGACTGAGCTCGATTTTGCATTGGCCGAGCGAATCGACACGCTTTCTGAATAGACACAGTGGCGAGTGACTGGTGACAAGTGACGAGTCGAAGTCACGGCAGTCTTCGGGTTTGGCTTGCGACGATCGCGGTAATTCTGGTCGTCATCGCAGTCTGGAAATTTATCGATTACCGGATGCGACCGCCTCCGCCCCCAAATAAGATTGTGATCCCGGTGCCGGCACCGACGCCCTGACTCTGGACCAGAGTGACGGTTGTTCTGTGGAGGTAGCCGTCTCCGCTGCATGTCAACGATTTAAAATGCAGGCGAGACGCGGTCGCGACAGCAAATACAGCTTTAATCCGGGGCCGGCTGGAGTTTTTGGTTCCCCACCAACAAGCGGCCTTCGTCGGCGTCGATAAAGGTGAACATCGTCTGGATCTCCGACCGCCCGGCCATCCCGGCTTCTTTCTTCCGGCGCTTGAGGATTTCGGAAAGCTCATCGTTCCACCCGCGCTTCCGCATAAATTCATTCCAGACGTAGACCTCATCGTCTGCCGGGCGATGCCCCATGCCGAAGCACCATTGCAAAATTTCTTCGTCGGTACCGCCCTGTTTGACGCGTTCGACAAGTCGATTGTAATCAATGCGCAAAAATGTGGTGCAGGCGGAATCAAAGCCGCGCCCGAGATTCGCCTGATAATCGGAAGGCAATTGTCCTTTCACGTGCTGTCGAATTTTATCGATCAGTCGCCCAAAATAAACAATGCCCCCGACTTTCGAGGCCGGGCTGCGCAAGCCTAACTCTCTCATCCGTCGTCGAGTTTGTGCTTTTTTGACGCGA
>QHPY01000058.1 GCA_003219215.1 Verrucomicrobiota bacterium
CGCAAACAAGTCCGCCGATGATGAAAGCGGTCTTCGTTCACGAGTTCGGCGGACCGGAAGTTTTGAAATACGAAGACGCGCCGCGACCGGAACCGAAGGACGATGAAATTCTAGTGCGCGTGATAGCTGCCGGAGTGAATCCGGTGGACGCGTACGCTCGTCAGGGAATGTTGGCCAAACGCGGCCTGGACAATCGTCCGGCGATCATTGGTTACGACATTGCCGGCGTCGTTGAGAAAACCGGCGCGAACGCGAAGAAGTTCAAAACCGGCGACGCAGTTTATTCCTATTTGTCCGTTATGCGCGGTGGCGGCTATGCGGAGTTTGCCGTTGCCAAAGAATCCGAAACGGCGCTCAAGCCCAGGAACATTAATTTCGTAGAAGCGGCCGCCGTTCCGCTGGCCGCAACAACAGCGTGGCAGGCGCTCGTTGATACGGCAAAGATCGACAAAGGTCAGACCGTGCTGATTCACGGCGGTTCAGGCGGCGTTGGAAGTTTTGCGATTCCGATTGCGAAGGCGCGGGGCGCGAAAGTCATCGCAACCGCCTCGACCGCGCATCAGGATTTGCTCAAGCAACTTGGAGTCGACCAAGCGATCGATTACACGACGACGAAATTCGAGGACATGGTGAAGGATGTCGATGTTGTTCTGAATTGTGTCCGTGCAGACGCGCTCGGTCGTTCCTACGGCGTGGTGAAAAAAGGCGGGATCATCGTTTCGATCACGGATGAGCCGGACCAAGCTGAGTGCGCCAAGCACGGCATCCGCGGCTCGCGATTAGGGGCAAATCCAGACGCAAAAGTGCTCGAAGAGCTCACGAAATTGATCGAGGCGAGAAAAATGACGCCGATTGTTTCGCAGACGTTTCCTTTGGCGGGGGCGAGTAAAGCGCATCAGCAAATCGAAACTCATCACACGCTCGGCAAAATCGTGCTCAAGGTCGCAGAAGGGCCTTCAGCGAAAGCGAAATGAAAAATAAGGAGACGAGGAATTCATGAAAACAAAAATTGCAGTTGTATTGACAACGTTGATCGCGGCTCCGCTTTTTGCGCAATCGCCAAGATCGACAATCAAGGCGATCGTTGTTCACGAGTTCGGCGGGCCGGAAGTTTTGAAATACGAAGACGTGCCAAAGCCCGAGCCGAAAGAGAACGAAGTCCTCATCCGTGTGATCGCGGCCGGCGTGAATCCGGTGGACGGAATGGTTCGTGCGGGAATGTTCGCGAAGCATTCCAAGAATGCGTTCTCCATGATCCCGGGTTACGACGTCGCCGGAATCGTTGAGAAAACCGGGGCAAAGCTGGAGAAATACAAACCGGGCGATGCGGTTTATGCCTACATCGGATTGAAAGAAGGTGGCGGTTACGCGGAGTATGCGGTGGCAACGGACAAAGAAGTCTCGCCGAAACCGAAATCACTCACGTTCGAGGAGGCAGCGGCTGTCCCGCTCGCGGCTGAGACCGCTTGGCAGGCTCTCTTCGATACAGCGAAATTGAGCGCGGGTCAGACTGTCTTGATTCACGGGGGCTCGGGCGGCGTGGGAAGTTTCGCCATTCAAATCGCGAAGGCGCGCGGCGCGAAAGTGTTCGCGACGGCATCGACGCCAAATCAGGATTTGCTCAAGCAACTCGGGGCCGACGTGGCGATCGATTACACCAAGCAAAAATTCGAAGACATCGGCAAAGATGTCGATGTGGTGATGGATTCGATCGGCAAAGATACCTTGGCGCGGTCCTACGGCGTGGTGAAGAAGGGAGGATTCATCGTCTCATTGGTCGCGCGACCTAATCCAGCCGAACTGGAGAAGCATGGGATTCGCGGCGCGCCGATGAGCGTGGATCCTAACTCTGCCGAGCTTGCGGAGATCACGAAATTAATCGACGCGAGAAAGGTCAAGGTGATTGTTTCGCAGACCTTTGCCCTAACCGATGCGGCAAAGGCGCAAGAACAAGCGGCTACCGGTCACACCCGCGGCAAAATCGTTTTGAAGGTTGCGGACGCGCCGAAGTAACTAGAAGTCAGAGGATAGAGATCAGCGGTCAGCAATTGTGAAGATCAACATCGTATGAATTGGGAAGCGATCAATGCCATCGCACAACTGATCAGTTCGATCGGAGTGGTGGCGTCGCTTTGGTATCTCGCGATTCAAGTGCATCGGAGCACGCGCGTCGCGAGGCTTTCCGCCCAGGATGCAGCCGCAGCCGCCCTGCGCGATGTGACGCGCCCTTTTGCCGAAAACGCGGAGAACAGTAAGATCTGGCGAGTCGGACTGGAAAATCTCGACGCGCTTTCAGCGGAGGATAAGGCGCGCTTTTTTCATTTCGCTTTCCAATTTCTCAAAGCGATGGAGACGATTCATTTCCACTACATCTATGGATTGATGGATGAATCGATTTGGCGCGGCTGGGGGAATCTCTACAAACATTATCTCACTTCTCCAGGCCTCGTGTTTTATTGGAACCTTCGCCACGATCTTTTCTCGGAACGCTTCCAGGAATTTGTGGCCGGACTTGAACAACCGGCGCAAAGACTCACCGTCGCCAATTTGCTCGGCCAGGAAAAGATCGACAAATGAAAGCGCGCTAGTGGGCGAAGCGCGGTAACGAATCTTTTGCGCCGGGTTTCGAGACCGGTTGCCGTCGCGATTTTAAAAAACCGGAGCCACGAATGGCGGTCGTCTGAATTGCAATCGGCTGAGACGCAACGCGAACACTGACACATGCATCCGCCGGATCTTTACTACCAAACAAACGTTCCCAATCGGCTCGCGCAGCCTGGCAGAGCAGGCGATATTGCAAATCCAAAGCGCGCCGCAGTCCGGCAACGACTTCCAGTTTGGACAACTCTCTCTGAAATAGGGCCTGTTTCCCCTCTTCCATGCTCATTGGCTTACTTTGAGCAGGAAGCAGGCCGGAATCAGAAAGCAGGGCTCACAACTCAGGCGGCACCGAGGTAAATGGTTGATCGCGAAATTGATATTTCGCCCGCGGGAAATTGCCGACGTGGGTGATAAAAAGTAGAAACGAGGAAGTAGAAAGTAGAAAAAGCTGAAAGGTTCTCTGCGCGAGTCCTCTAGATTCTACTTTCTACTTCCTACTTTTCCGTCATCACTTTTTTAATCGACGAATCGTCGTCCAACAAAATCCACTCTATCACCGAGAGCGGCAGACTACCGTTCTTAATTAGATCATCGTGAAATTGGCCGAGCCTGAAATTGTCACCTTGTCGATCTTTGTAGCGACCGAGCAAGTTCATGATCTGCCATTTGCCGATGATGTAGGTGATCTTTTGGTGCGGACTTGAAGCGGCCCCAGCGGCTTCGCCTTCAGCTGCTTCGCGATCGAGTCCGCCGGCGTCCATGAAATATTTTACCACTTGCTCGAAGGTCCACTTGCCGGTGTGCAAATTTACATCGACACCGATTCGCGCCCCCCGATAACGCGATAGTCGCAAGATTTGTCCCTGCGCCGGCGAGTTGTTCGGATACAAACCTGTGCGCATCAACATTTCCTCGCCATAAAGCGCCCACCCTTCGACAAAAACGCCATCGGCATGCTGCCGGCGAATCTCATCGCTCAGATGATTCGCGATCGAAAGCTGCATGAAGTGACCGGGAATTCCTTCATGACCTAAAATCGGCCGTGGATCTTCAATCGCTGCGCGAATGTAAAAATTCTTCGACTGCGGATTGTAAGTTGGAATGAAAAAGAAGCCGGCTGGGTCCTTGTCGTAAACACCGGGCGGATTCATGAAACCGCCTGGGCTGGTCGGCTTGAACGCTTCCGGTAACTGTCGAATCTGAAATGGTCCGAGATAATCGGGGATTGTGACGAGTTTATGTTCCTTCAGGAAAGTTATCATCTCGGTCTCGCGGCTTTCGTACGCTTTCAGGAACGAAGCCTGATCGGGCGGAATGTTTGCGGCACGCGACGGATCAGGATCGGCTAATTTTGGATCCGGCAGAAGCGCTTCGAGTGCGCGGTAACGTCCATTTTCCACGCGCCCGATCGTTTCCACTTCGCGCGCGTCGAGCGGCAAAAGCAAAACGTGTTTGAGATAGTAGTTGTAATTCGCTTCGCCCATCGGAGCGAAGTCGACCATCTTCGGCATCCGTTTCTCGAGCTCGTCGGCGAAACTGTGCGCCGCGGCCAGCGCTGCATCACGCGCCTTGATCAGTTCTTCATGCTCGGTCGGCGCAAGATCGACATCCAACGCCATCAAGCTGCCTCTCAGAAGCGGATCGATTGACCGTGCGGAATCGATCGCGAGCTTGGCGTAAAGTCTTACCGGATTCTGAAGGTTGCTCAGTCCTTGTTTTAATAACGCCGGCATCGCTTTGAGCCGCGCGGTCGCGGACAGCGCGCGTTTGCGCGGCGTGTCGTATTCCTTTTTCAGGAGCGAGAAAATGGCACTGACGCATTCGCCGATATAAGTCTGCGGATTTGTCCGTTCGAATTTTAGAACGCGATTTTGGAAATCGACGCCTTCGAGTTGCGAGCGAAACAAAATCGCATCGATCTGTTCGTCCTTCGGCCACGTTCCGGTCTTCATAGTGCGCACCTTGTCGAGCAGTGTCCGGACGTGCTGCGCGCGCTCGGCTATTTTTGCCGGTGAAAAATCGGCCAGCTTATCATCCCAGGTGTGGAGGCCGGCGTTGCTGCTTGAGACCGGATCGCTCTGGTTCCGCCAGTTGTAGTAATCGTTCGCTAATTTGTGCAACGCCGCTGCGCCCATCACGTGATCCTGGTTCGCATTCGTGATCAATGTTTTGTTGGAGACGTCCGGTTGTCCTCGCGGCGTCGGCTGAGCGTGCAATAGAAGTGTTCCAACGATAATAAATATGGTGAAGAAAATTACTTTCGCTTTCACGATGTCGATCTTAATAAACGGCATCAAATGAGAAAGCCTAATTCAACTGCATGAAAACGCTTGGCATGATCGGCGGTGTCGGTCCGGAGAGCACGATCGACTATTACAAGAACATCATTGCGCTGCATCGCGAACGGAAGCCGGATGGCCACTATCCGCAGTTCGTCATCAATAGCATCGACCTTCAGAAGGGAATCGACTTTCTGGAGGCGAATAACTTGGCCGGCATGGCGGATTTTCTGTTGAGCGAAATCCAAAAGCTCCCGCCGGCCGGCGCCGATTTTGGAATCATTGCCGCCAACACTCCGCACATCGTCTTTGCTGAAGTAAAAGCTAGATCGCCAATTCCGTTCATCAGCATTGTCGAGGCGAGCCGCGACTACGCGAAGTCGCGAAATTTCAAGCGGCTCGCGCTTTTCGGAACGCGTTACACGATGCGCGCCGATTTCTACCAAAAAGTTTTCGCGCGGGAAGGAATCGAGCTCGTGGTGCCAGAGCCAAAGGATCAGGATTACATCCACGAAAAGTATTTCGCCGAACTCGTGCCTGGAATTTTCCTGCCCGAAACGCGAGAAAACTTACTTGCGATCGCTGATCGCATGAAAGACAAGATGGACATCGAAGGCGTGCTTCTCGCCGGCACCGAGCTGGCGCTCATCCTTCGCGGCGAAAGTCACAACGGCGTGGCATTGCTCGACACCGGAAAAATTCATTGTC
>QHPY01000059.1 GCA_003219215.1 Verrucomicrobiota bacterium
ACCAAACTTGCATGGAGGAAAGTTCCGGTCACGCTCGAGTGCGCCGGCAACAACCGAAATTTTCTCGAGCCGAAAGTCAAAGGCGTGCAATGGGGACTTGGCGCGGTCGGGAATGCCGCATGGACTGGTGTTCCTTTGCCGATCTTGCTCGATCGCGCCAAAGTTAAGCCGACCGCGCGGGAAGTGATTTTGGAAGGCGCGGATCGTGGAAAACTGGAAGATCCAAAAAGTCCTGCGGGCGACTTGAACTTCGCGCGCAGCATTCCGTTAGAAAAAGCGAACGACGTCTTGCTCGCGTACAAAATGAACGACGTCGATCTTCCACCAGAACACGGTTTTCCGCTACGCGCGATTGTTCCTGGTTGGTACGCGATGGCGTCGATCAAATGGCTCCAGCGAATTATTGTCACCGACAGACCGTTCAACGGTTATTATCAAACGCTCGACTACGCATTTTGGAAAAGGCGAGGGGACAACGCCGAGCTCGTTCCGCTTTCCGAAATGCAAATCAAAGCCGAGATCGCGCAGCCGAGCGAGGGCGAAACTGTTCCGGCAAATTCAAACGTGCGCGTTCATGGCGCGGCGTGGACGAGCAACGGCGAAATTACGAAAGTCGAAATTAGTAGCGACGACGAAGCCACTTGGAACGAAGCAAAATTGCTCGGCGAATCAAAACCGGACGCGTGGCGCCTCTGGGAATGGAGTTGGAAAACACCCGCTCGTTCAGGCAAAGCAACGCTCACTGCGCGCGCGACCGATTCAAACGGCCAAACACAGCCGACTGAACGCGACCCGGACCGCGGCACGTACATGATTAATCACCTGCTGCCTATCACGGTCGAAGTGCGCTGACAATTCGACCCTCACCGGGCGACTTCGTCGCCCTCTTCTCGCTCGGGGAGAGGAATGAGGTGAGGTGCCCGCGAACTTGTTGAAGTTCGGTGCGCCTTCGCGTTAACTCTTGGTGTGTCGCTCGTTTTCAAGACTGTCCAGACCCAGGGCATCGCAGAACTTTCCTATCTGGTCGGCGACGATGATGAAGGCGTTGCAGCGGTGTTCGATCCCCGGCCGGACTGCGACATTTACATTGACATGGCTCGGGAAGCGGGCGTGGCGATCACGCATATTTTCGAGACGCACATTCATGCTGATCTCGTGAGCGGTTCGCGCGAACTCTGTGCGCGATTGGAATCCGCGAAAATTTTTGTGAGTCACGAAGGCGGGGCCGAATACAAATTCGAGGTCGAGAAAATTAAAGACGGTGATCGCTTTACTTTTGGAGAAGTGCTTATCACCGCGCGACATACTCCGGGACACACGCCGGAACATGTCGCTTATTTGTTGGCCGACACGGAACTTCCCGATGAACCATGGGGAATTCTGACTGGCGATTCGCTTTTCGTTTCGTCGGCCGGCCGCCCTGATTTACTGGGCGAAAAACACACCAAGCAGCTCGCCGAGCAACAATTTCATACCCTGCGCGATTTTTATCTCAAGATGCCCGATCACATCATGATTTATCCGAATCACGGTGCCGGCTCACCGTGCGGCGCGGACATTGGCGCTCGTTTGACCAGCACGATCGGTTACGAGCGCAGGCACAATAAATTTCTCCAGTTTGATGACGTGAAAAAATTCACCGACTATGCGCTGGCGACCGCGCCGCCGGTGCCGACGTATTATCCGCGAATGAAAAAGGTAAACGCGAACGGACCGGAAGTGCTTGGCAGTTTGCCGCGCGTGCCGGGACTGCCGCCGAAAGCATTTAAGGCGACCGTGGAGAAGAAAGCCGCGCAACTGGTCGATGTGCGAACGATGCTCGCATTTGGCGGCGGTCACATCGCCGGCGCGCTCAACATCGGCGGCTCGCCGATCCTTTCGGTTTGGGCCGGTTGGATGCTCGATCCCGAGAAACCGATCCTTCTCGTCCTCGAAGACGACGACGATTTGGAAAAGATTTTGCGATTGTTTGTCCGGACGGGTTACACAAAATTTGCCGGATATCTGATCGATGGAATGAAGTCGTGGGACGCCGCCGGATTTCCGATCGAACGAATCGGCCAGATGAGCGTCCACGAATTGAACGAGCGGAAATCGTCGCTGCAGGTTGTCGATGTTCGTGGGCCCGGTGAATGGAAAAAAGGACACGTGCCGGGCGCGCGGCACATTTTCGTGCCCGAGCTGCACAAGCGAATGGCCGAACTCGATCGTAGTAAGTCCACCGTTGTCTATTGCGGTAGCGGCTATCGTTCAAGTATCGCTGCGAGCATTTTGAAGCCGGCCGGGTTCAAGGAGCTTTGGAATGTTCCCGGCAGCTGGGAAGCATGGAAGAAAGCGAAACTTCCGATCGAGGGAGCCGACGGCCAATGAATGGATCGACAACGGCGACGATTCCACACCGTTCCTTTGGTCAAACAATGCGCGCCGACGTTTGGTGGCTGCAACCGCTGCTCGTCTTTTTCGGATTGTCGACCTTTATTGTTTATTCGACCTGGGCGGCATTTCAGGGCGCTCATTATTTTTTCGGCAGTTACATCTCCCCCTTTTATTCGCCGGAGCTTTTCGGCGATTCGCCGCACAGTTGGTTTGGGGCAAAACCAAGTTGGTGGCCGGGCTGGTTAATCTTTTCGCCGGCGTTACTAATTCTTTGGGCGCCGGGCGGATTTCGGCTCACCTGTTATTATTATCGCGGCGCCTATTACAAAGCATTTTGGGCCGACCCGCCCGCGTGCACGGTCGGCGAACCGCGCAAAACTTATCTCGGTGAACGTTCGTTCCCGCTGATCATGCAAAATGTGCACCGCTATTTTTTGTATCTCGCGCTCATTTTCATTTTGATTCTGAGTTACGACGTTTGGAAAGCCCTTTGGTTCAACAATCCGGTGACCGGCGGCAGTTCTTTCGGCATCCGCGTCGGCACCATCGTGCTTGCGATTAATGTTGTCCTGCTCAGCGGTTACACTTTCGGTTGCCATTCGCTCCGCCATTTGATCGGCGGTTTCCGCGATCAACTCGCAAGATCGACATCGTCGTTTCAGACATATCGTTGCGTCACCTGCTTAAATCAGCGTCACATGCTTTGGGCCTGGCTGAGTTTGTTCTGGGTCGGTTTCACTGACCTTTACGTGCGCCTCTGCTCGATGGGAATTTGGCACGACTTCCGGATCATTTAGCGAATGGCTGACTACGAGACGCATGAACACGATGTGCTCGTGATCGGCGCCGGCGGCGCGGGACTACGCGCGGCGATCGAAGCGTCGGCGGCGGGTGCCGAGGTCGGACTTGTTTGCAAATCACTACTTGGCAAAGCGCACACCGTGATGGCCGAAGGTGGGATCGCCGCCGCCCTG
>QHPY01000074.1 GCA_003219215.1 Verrucomicrobiota bacterium
TCAGCTGTTGTTTCCGCGGCTGGGCTGATTGCGCTCGCCGTCTGGTTTCCGGTAACGATGTTGACTGCCTCTGGTATTTCCAATACTCGAGTATCTTATCTCGACGTCGCACGAACCCTCGGCGCAGGACGCTGGTATTTGATTTTCCGCGTCGCAATCCCAGCAGCGGTTCCAAATATCTTCATCGGCCTTTTCATGGGGCTTGGTGCCTCATTCCTGACCCTCGTGGTGGCTGAGACAGTCGGTGTTAAATCGGGCTTGGGCTGGTATGTGAGCTGGGCCCAAGGATGGGCGGAGTACGGCAAAGTTTTCGCCGCGCTCGTCATTATGGCGGCATTTTTCTCCACCATTATGACCATCCTCTTTAAAGTGCGCGACCGCGTGCTCGTCTGGCAAAAAGGCGTGATTAAATGGTAACGCTAACCAAAACCGAAGCTTCCTCTCTTAGCATCCGGGAAATCGGGAAGAGTTTCCCCGCGCCCGACGATCCTCTCACAAGCCGGCCGGTCCTGGATGGAATCTCGTTCTCGCTTGCAGCCGGAGAATTAGTTTCGCTCATCGGCCCAAGTGGCTGCGGGAAGTCCACGCTCCTTCGCCTCATTGCCGGTTTGGATTCCGCCGACTCGGGAGAACTTTTGATCGGCTCTGACCCGATTACCCATCCAGGAGCAGAACGCGGTTTGGTTTTTCAAGATCCGAATCTCTTCCCGTGGCTCACCGTCCGTCGCAACATTGAAGCCGGGCTGGTCGCGCGTGGGGTTTTGCGAAAAAAACACGAGGAAGTGGATGAGTTCATGCGTCTGGTGGGCCTTGAAGTATTTGCCAACGCCTACCCCCACCATCTTTCCGGCGGAATGGCCCAGCGTGCCGCGCTCGCGCGAGCGCTTATCAATCATCCCAAAGTCCTTCTCCTGGACGAACCGCTCGGCGCGCTGGACGCTTTTACGCGCATGCGGATGCAGGATGAAGTGCTTCGCCTCTGGCAGGCTCGCCGCACCACGATGCTCCTGGTTACTCACGACATCGACGAAGCCATTTACATGAGCGACCGGATCATGATCATGACCTCCCGGCCAGGGAAAATCGAACGCACAATTTCGATTGCTTTGGATCGCCCACGTCAGCGCAGCAGCGAAGATTTCCTTCGCCTGCGCGCCGACATTCTAAATTTTCTTCACTTGGCAGGCAAAGCTTAAGGTGAATGGAGCCGGCAGTCGGATTCGAACCGACGACCTGCTGATTACAAATCAGCTGCTCTACCAACTGAGCTATGCCGGCAAAAATGCGCCGGAAATTAGCGCAGAGTCACAGATCCGACAAGAAATGCCTAATCTGCGGACAGTGAGCTTTCGTTCCAAGAAACAACCGGGGACAAAGCGATCAATTGGAATCGGGATAATCAATCCGATAGATACGTGCGCGCGGAAAACGAGGCTGGTGCAGGCGAAAAAGATGTTTGTGGCCGCAGAAGCGATGAAAAAAGACGTTTTCGCGATTTTCCCAACCCGTCTCTTTTATTTTTGTCATCTCGGTGATTCGCGCACCTTGGTTAACAAGAGCTTGTTCGACCTCCGACCAGGTGACGCCAAAATACCCGTCCCACGCAAATCGCCACACTATCCAGCGCGCGCGAGCCACACCGAAAACGTATTCAGGGAGATGTTGCCGTCGGGCTGCTTCGTAAACCGGCGCGTTAGCGAGAATCTTCAAGCCCTGCGGTAATCCGGTGTAAAAATAAAGCGGCTCCGATTCATAATTGGTAATCACTACATCCCCAGGCTGCGCGTTACGGCGGAGAAACTGGCAACTCTTGCCCATCGTTCCCGGATTGCCATACCACAAGTTACAGCCGAATCGCAGCAGTCCGGTGTCAATAAAACGATTGAGCGGAGTCGAAGGAACATGAACGGCGAGGGCGTATTGGCCAAACCGAAAAATTCCACTCCTGTTCCATGACGTCCAAGGCACAATTTGATCAAGTCTCGTTAGGATAAAGACCGCTAGTAACGAGATCCAGACGACGGGTTTTCCGCGGCTCACCTTCGCGATCAGCACCCCTGCGGCGAGTGCGACAAGCGGAATGACACCCGCCGTGTAGCGCAAGCCGATGATTCTAAGTGAGGTTATCTCCTGAGTGAAGCTTATGATAACCGCAAAACAAAGAATGCTGGCACCTACCACCAGCAAAAATCCCATCTCCTTTGTGTTAAAAAAAACATTTGAATCGCGTGAATGCGTTGCCCCTGTCGCCGAGTCACAACTTGCTTCCTCGCCGCCGGAAACGGGACTGGACGCGTGAATCTGCGACCGTCCGCGGCGCCATTGGATCAAAAGGACGAAAAAAAGCGCAATGACTCCGATAAGCGGTGTGACCGATGCCGTTTCGAAAAGATACTGGATTATTCGCGCAAATAATTCACCTGCCGCTCGCAACGGCGTACTCATTTGGGTGTAGGCGGGCCGCGCGTAAAAGAGCCAGGGTACGGTGAAAACGAAAATCGGAGCGCACGCCAACCAGAACCACCTTCGCTGCCCGGACAGCGGCGAATACGTGAGCGTTAATGTAGCCACCGCAGCAAGAACGGCGGTGCCGACCGGATGAGTGTGGAACAATAGAACGGCAACGGCCGCGAACAGGGCCGCGTCGCGTGCCGATTTCATCCGGAAAAAGATCGAGATCAACCAACAGGTGAACAGCATACTGAGCGCGTAATAACGCGCTTCTCTCGCATAAAGAAGAAATTGGACGGAGCAGAGCATTAGCAGCGCTCCGCAAAAGGCAGCCCTCCAGTCGCCTGTTAATCGCCGGATCAGCTGGAAACCCAGCAGCACCGTAAACCAACCAGCAAGCGCAAACGGCAGCCGCGCGGCAAACGTGTTTTCACCAAACAGCAGAAACGATGCGGCTGCGACGTAGTATTGCACCCATGGCGTGCCCACCATGATGAGCTGTTGGTTTTCGCGCGCTCCTAAATCGGAATCCGTAAACGTGACACCATCCCATGCTTTCGGAACGCCGAATTTCAGAATGCTGGAGGCGAGCACGGCCGTGTCCCCCTCATCAGCCCAAAGGTAATCAGTGCCCAAATTGGTAAGAAGCATCGCCAGTCCCAGCACCGCCACTGTTACAAACGGCCAGTTCGCCCTCAGGCTGCCGTAAACACGCGGCATGAGCGATTTCATGATAAAATTCTTGTCGGGCTACTGGCGATTTCCTGGTTTCACCAGCAGCGCGCCGAGCATCCCCTCTGCCGGCGCTGACGAATCCGGTTCGGCTCGCACAAGCTCCGCAACAGTTGGCGATTCTTTAATCAACCATGTATCAGGGTAAAAATTTTGCTCCAAGTAGGACAAGCTCCAATCGGTGAAATATTGATCGCTTCCGGGATTGAAAAAGAGATCGTTCGGCACATAGACAGCTGCTGCTGGAGCGGCCCGCTGAATTTCATCGGCGGTGGCGATCTGTTTCTCGCGCACGTTTCGGTAGGGCCCAAAAAGCGGAAAGAGAAAAATGTAGCGCGTGGCCGAAACGCGCTGCGCGTAGAACAGTAGCTCCGGCTCGGCGCCAAAAACGAACACGCGCTGCTCGGATGATGTGACTTGAGCGATACGGGCTGCGAACTCAGGCATTTCGGCAAAGAAATTTCCTGGATAAATCTTTCGTACCGCATCGGACGGCGTGTACCGGAACCAGAACGGCCAAAGCGTTTTCAGCGGGAGAATCGCAAATAAAAGGCTGAACAGCGCTCCCGGAACCCACGAACTTCTCCATCGCCGGAGCTCGCTTAGCCATTGCGCGCCGAAAACCGCGATCAAAGCAAGCGGCGGCAGCAGTTGCTGGAAGTAATGTGGAAAGAAATAGCCGCTCGCGCTTACGCCGATCATGCTCGTGATCAACCAGCCCGCGAGAAAAGCGAACCATTTGCCCTTACCGGCAACAATCAGCGCGATCAAACCGGCGGCCGACAAAATCCAACCCAGCGTTTCTGCTCGCGCGAGCCCGGCAACGGTTTCCGAACAAAACTGAAGCCGATCCGACCAGGTCATCGCGCCGATGTATTCCAAGTTGTGGGTGACCACGTTGTTGACCAGCTCGCCCAGTCCACGACGCATCCGGAAGTAAAGACCAATGATCCCAGCGATCGCGAACAGCCCACCAGCCGACCAAAAGGCGAATGCGAGTGAATTACGCCATCGTTTGTCCGCTGCAGCGAAAATCGGATACAGCGCGATCAACAAAAAAAAATTCACCGCTGCGACTTGCTTGAACGCGATCGCGATTCCAGTCAGCGCGCCGCAGCCGAACATAAGTAAAACGTTGCGCGGATTGTCGGCTGCTTTCAGAAACGCGATTTGAGAAAGGATTAGCGGTAGCAGCATGAAAAGCTCGGTGTTCGCAGCCGTCCCTTGCGCGAACGGGTCAGCGGAAAGCAGAGCAAACAGCACGGCCGCGACAAAGGGCCAGAATCGATTCATGAATCGCCGCGCGAGAAAAAACAGTGCGCAAGCTGACGCCGCCGAAAATAACAGCGCGGCGAAATGCACTGCTCGAATCGGGTCGACCGGCAAAGTCAGCGCCGCGCGATAAACCCAGAAAATCGCGGGCGGTTTTTGATCGACCCAGTCGCGATATGGCAATTCGTTGTGACCGAGCCGCCATGCGATGTAGGCGTATTCGCCTTCATCCCGCTCGAACGGAACGCGGAGCAGTGGGATTCTCACCGCCGCCGTAATCAAAATCAGACCGGCAACGACGAGAATCGTTAGTCTTGCAGACGGACGCGGTCGCAAGCCGGTTGCGCTTTCGATCACCTCGAGCGCGACGTCACACTAAGCGGCTCAGCCGTTTCCAGATTCTTGATGACCGTGCTGAGGTAGACGGACTGTGGATAAAAAGCCTTATATTTCGTGATTTCGGCGCGGTTCAAAACTTTGAAACCGTAGCGCTCGAACATCTGTTCGCCGCGCCGGCTTTCAAACGTCACGATCTGCCCGTAAACACGTTTTTCGCCGCAACGATAGAGATAACTCAGATACGCGCTCATCAGCGCGCGGGTCGTCGACATTTTTCGAGCGTCCGGAAGAAGATTGATGTGAAAATGTGGAACCCGCCGCGGCGCGGCCGGCACTTCCCGCCAACCGTGCACCAAAGTCCATCGAACAAATCGCCTCGAGGCTTGGTGATACCGGAAATAGCGAGTGAGCGCTTTGAGAAAGAGCGAAATGTTTTGCCAGAAAGAATAGAGCTGATTGAGCAACGGTTTGCGCGAACCGAGCAAATAACCCCGGATCTCGCCGCCGATCTCAACCACGAACGACGATTCCGGTTCCCAATCCGTATAGTAAGTCGTGAGAAAATCGGCGAACAATTGTCGATCTTCGTAGACTGGATCGATTGGCGTTCCGAGAAACCCCGTCTGACAACATAACTGCCGCACGGCATCGCGGTCCGTTTTTCGATAACTGCGAATCGTAAATGGCTTTTCCTGGCTCATCCGGCGGGGTTTCCTTTGTAGTTTGCACAGACCTCGCGGTAAATGCAAAAAAGGCGTTCAAAAATCCGCGGCCAGGCATGCAATTGAGCCGCGCGCTCGGCGGCCTTTTGACCCAGGCTCGATAAATCCTTCTCGCTCATGCGCTCGATCGCTTCGGCAAGCGCCTCCGCCTTATTTTCGAGCGCCCAATCGTTCTGATCATGGAATATCAGGTCGTCCATCGCGCTCCCGCGAATGCCGACCACCGGCGTTCCGCAGGCCTGACTCTCCAGCGCGACCAGTCCGAAAGTTTCCTGCACGCCCGGATGAACAAAAAGATCGGCGGCCCGATAATAGCGAGCCAGTTCCTTCGGCTCAGCACAATATCGGATCGACGAAAGGTTGTTGGATCGTGCTTGCAGTTTGCGCAGCTGATTTCGCTGCGCGCCGTCGCCGATCATCAGTAAATGAAAATCATTCGGACGTCGCCGCTCCAAAATTTCAAACGCGCGAAACAGTTTCGTGGTGTTTTTCTCTTTGGCCAGCCGTCCGACGTAAAGCAGGACTTTCCGATTGATGCCAACGCCGAGCCCCGCCCGCGTTGCCTGCTGGTCGGATCGGTCCGGGCGGAAGATGTCGATGTTAACACCGAGGCTCAGAACGCGAACGTCCCGCACGCCCCAATCACGAAGCACGTGAGCCAGTCGCTCGGACGCGACCAGTGTTGCTGCACATTGATTGTAAAGTTTACGCACGTAGGCGCGGGAAAGCTTCATCACCCGACGGGTCGCCGTTTTACCGAATAATTTTGTGCTGCGTCGGAGATAGGCTTCAGGAAAATGCGAGTGATAAAAACCAATCACGGGAATTTTTAACGCGCGTCCGGTTCGAACGGCTTTCCAGCCAAGTTGATAAGGATCGCCTGACTCAATGATGTCCGGGCGCTCGTTTCGCAGAATTTGGTCGACCGCGCGCAAGTTGAGCAGTGCGCGATATTGGGCGGTGCGAGAAACTAGTGGCGCGCGAATCGTGTAAACGCGCGACCGGCCGTTTGCCCGAACCGTTGTCTTCTTACCGGGAATGACCAGCACATGCTTGTCTTTCGACATGCAATCTTGGATGTAGGCGATTTTTTCGTGGAGATAACGCTTCACGCCGCCGCTCACGGGCGAGTAAAACTGGGTTAGATCACAAATCTTCACGTTCGTTTTCGTGTTGTAGGGCAACCGCTTAATGCCAGTCCGGCTCGGACCTTGCCAATGTAAAAGCGGCAGGCGAAGCGCCCGCCCTACAACTTGCCAAGATGTTAATGCTCCAATTGCCCGAGGTATTTCTCCGCTTCCATGGCCGCGGCGCAGCCGGACCCGGCTGCGGTCACCGCCTGTTTGTAGACGCGATCGGCCACATCGCCGGCGATGAAAACCCCGGGATGTTTACTTTCCGCCATGTGTCGCGCGATCAGATAGCCATCCGGGTCGGTCTCAAGTTTGCCCTGATAAGCTTTCGTGTTTGGATCGTGGCCGATGGCTACAAATACGGCCGCGACCGGCAGCTCGCGTTCTTCATTCGTCTGCACGTTGCGCAAACGAACGGCGCGCATTTCGCCTTTCTCGTCGGGAATGTATTTAGTCACGACCGTGTTCCAGATCGGCTCGATCTTTTTGTTCGCCAAGACCCGATCGGCCATGATTTTCGACGCGCGCATCTTGTCGCGCCGGTGAATCAAATAAACTTTCGAGGCGAAGCGCGTCAGGAATAGCGATTCCTCCGCCGCCGAATCGCCGCCCCCAACCACGCAGACCGGCACGTTTTTGTAAAATGCGCCGTCGCAGGTCGCGCAACTGGTCAGGCCGTGGCCGATTAATTTGTCCTCGCTCTCAAGTTTCAACCAACGCGCCGAGGCGCCACTAGCAATGATTAACGCCCTTGTTTCGAGCCATTCGTCGTCGGCCTTGATTCGAATGTGATCGTTGCGCGGCTCGTAATCTGCGACCTCGGCGTAAGAAAACCGGGCCCCGAAATTCTCCGCTTGTTTGTGCATGTTTAAGATGAGTTGCGGTCCGTCGATCCCTTCGGGAAATCCCGGATAATTTTCCACCAACGTGGTGGTGGAAAGCTGGCCGCCAGGCTGGCGTCCTTCCAAAACGAGCGGATTCAAGTTCGCTCGCGCGGCATAAATGGCGGCGGTCAGACCGGCGCAGCCGCTGCCAACGATGATCACTTTTTCCACATATCAATCTAGCATGGCGCGCAAGTGCGCAAAGGTGCGAGGCGCACTGCTCGTTAACAGAGCTAATCAAAACCCTCACCTCAATCCTCTCCCTCGGGGAGAGGCGGACGCGCCAGCGCCAGGTGAGGGTGATTTTCGACATGAATTGCTGGTTAACCCGCGTCACGTAATCTCCGCGATGCCGGAACTGGCAGAGGTCGAATGGTTTCGCAAACAATGGGACGTCGCGCGCGGCGCGGCGATTGTCGATCTTAGCTTGCACGCGCGAAACCGCGTCTTTCGCGGCAGCGATGTGCGCGACCTTCGCCAAAGATTAATCGGCGCGAACCTGCTCAGCTCACATGCGCGCGGCAAACGGATGCTCTTCAAATTTTCCGGCGAAAACTGGCTCGGCATCCATCTCGGAATGACCGGCAAGGTTCGCGTCGAATCTCCCGATTACCGCCCGCACAAGCACGACCATATTGTTTTATTTCAGCCGGAACGCGCCCTTGTCTTTACCGACTCGCGCCAATTCGGCCGCGTTCGGTTTCATCACGGTGCCGATGAACCGAATTGGTGGAAGAGCGATGCGCCCGAAATTAACTCGCGCGCATTCGACCAGAGATTTGTCGATCAATTTCTGGATCGACATCGGAAAGCGCCGATCAAAGCCGCGCTGTTGATGCAAAACGGTTTTCCCGGAATAGGAAACTGGATGGCCGACGAAATTCTCTGGCGCGCAAAGATTTTGCCATCAAAACGCACCGGAAAATTAACTTCACGAGAACGCGCCGCGCTTTTCCGAGCGACTAAGTTCGTTGTGCAGCGATCGCTCGAAACGCTCGGAAAAGATTTTTCCGATCCGCCGCGCAACTGGCTAATTCACCAAAAATGGAAACGCGACGGCATTTGCCCAATCCATCGTAAGCCTTTACGTCACGCTACTGTCGCCGGCCGAACCACCGCCTGGTGCCCGCGCTGTCAAAGATAATGCAATTACCTAAGCCTGATCGGCAGAAAGTATCTCGCGACCATTCTTGTGACAGTGTTGCACCGGCGGACTCATTCCTCGCATTTACACTGTCACATGGACGACAATTTTGTGGAAGCCGGTGACGCCGGAGAACGGGCTGCGACCTTCTTCCCATTCCTGGACTGCGCCTTCGCCGTCGGTGGCGCGGACGACGAGGGTGTAATCGTCAGCATCATCAGGTCGCCAATCGTAGCTCCAGAGCGCCCAGGTTAATTTTGTTCCGGGATAATCGATCTTCGCGTCGGCCCAGGTTTCGCCATCATTATCGCTGATCTCCACGCGCGAAATTCCGCGATCGCCGCCGAAAGCGATGCCTTTCATTTCAATCGGTGAATCGTGAATCGTGAATCGTGAGTCGTGGTCAGGAACATCGATGCGCGATCTTGTCGGCGTGATGAAGTCGGGGCCCCAGCCTTGCGTTTCGTAAAAACCTTTCGCGTCCGCGCCGGTAAGCTCGATGCGCGTCAACCACTTCACATGTTTTTCACCGAAGTATCCCGGCACGATCGCGCGCAACGGATAACCATGCCGATGCGGCAAGTCGACGCCGTTCATTGCCCAAGCAAGGAGCGTGGTTGGGTCGAGCGCTTTCTCGATCGGAATGGTGTCGGTATAATTGTCGACGCCGCACAACCGAACTCGTTGGGCATCCGCGAGTGGTCCGGCGGGGTCAAGGAGGTCGCGCAGCGCAATGCCTTTCCAAACCGCGTTGCTCATCAATCCGGCGTCGAGCCCATTACTGATGCACATCAGCGTCGTTTCCTGCTCGACCAGATTGAATCCTTTTAAATCTTGAAACCGATACGTGACCGGATTTTGGACGAGGCCATTCAATTCCAAGTGCCAGAGGTCGACGTTCACGCGCGGATCGACCACGTTCTTGGTCACGCAGTAAAACAAGTCGTTCGGCGTGATCGGTTGGACGATGCGGCCTTTATATTGCGTGCCGTCGTAACTGAACGTCGCCGCGCGATAAAGCTTCCTTAACAGCGCAACGCCGCCGCCGGCAATGAGCACGCCGAGTCCGCCCAAAATTAGAGCGCGCCGCCCGATTGCAGGAGTGAATTCGCCGCTCTCGGTTCCAGATTTCGGTCGTGTCAGAAAATGGAAACTGGCAACGAGCGTCCGTTCAAAAACCAAAACGCTGAGAGCGAATCCGATCAGTGTAATCGCTCCCGCTGAGGCGATCGGCAACCCAATGTAGCTCGTGCCGAGCACCGGCCATAAAACAATTGCGATCGCAATTATCGGCAGCGCGACGAAGATCGACATCGTCGTCGCTGTGACGCGACGCTGCGGATTGCTTCGCATGAATAGGCCGAACACCGCGCCGCCTAATGCGCTGACAACCAACTGTCCGGCCATTGTTGATCCAACGCCGAGCTGCTTGAGATGATTGTAACCGCCGACGCGGCCCATGATGGAAAGAAACGGACCCGGCTTAATAAAAACCGAAAGCCGATCGCCGATGATCGCAAGCGGCGTCGCGACGCCAAAGCAAGCGAGGACCAACATCACGACTGTCATGGCGATTCCGGCGATGAGTCCCGCGAGCAATCCGGCAAAGAGAGCTTTCGATCTGCTCATAGGCCTCTGATCTTACACGCGGGGCGGCTGATCCACCATTTCATCGCGCAACCGCGATTCGCACAAATGTCGCAATGATTCGCGCCCCGGCGACGAATGTTCCGCGCAATGTCCCAGAAACTTTGGAGATGCCACCGGCGCGTCGACGGTGATTGACCGGCACTTCGAGAATTCGGAGACCGGCACGAGCAGCTTTCATCTGCATTTCCAAATTCCAGCCGTAAGTTTTTTCTTTCATCGCCAATCGGTCCAGCGCGTCGCGCCGAATCGCGCGAAACGGGCACATGTCCGTGTAGCGCACGCCGTACAAGATCGACATCAACCATCCCGCGAACCGGCCGGCGAAGATTTGCTGAAAATTCATGCTGCTGGGTTCGCGCCGGCCGCGCGCGCGCGAACCGATGACGAAATCGAAATTCCCAGCAACGATCGGTTCGACAAGTTGGTTCATGAATTCGGGGCAATCGCTGCCGTCACCATCGAGAAATACGACAATGTCGCATACAGGCGAAAGCGCGCGGATTCCAGCGAGACAGGCGCGGCCGTACCCGTGGCGCGGCTCGCTCACGACTTTCGCGCCCGCTTCGCGTGCGCGTTTTCCAGTTCGATCGTTGCTGCCGTTATCGACGACGATGATCTCGCTGGAAATTTTAGTCGCCAAACACTCGCGCACAACATTCGCAATCGGTTCCTCCTCGTTCAGGGCTGGAATAATGACGGAAACGGCGCTCATCGCAAAACCAGGCGCGCAGCCGTGAAATAAAGAACGAGCGCGCAGATATCGGCGAGGGCGAGCGTAATTGGGCCGGCCGCAATTTTCGGATCCAGCTTGAGCCGATGCAAGAACGACGGGACCCCAAGACCAAACAACGAGGCAGTCACCAGGGAAAGCGCGATGCTTCCGCCAATGGCGCCGGCGCTGGGAAGGTCGCTTTTCCAGAACCAAACTATTGCTGCAACGACGCTCCCGCAGCTCAAGCCAAGCAGAAGGGCGGTGGTAAATTCTCGCCGAAGCGCCGCGGCAAACCAGCCCCATGTCACTGGCGCCGAGCGCAACATTTGAATCGTCACGCTCATTGATTGTGCACTGACACTTTCGTTCAGGCCGAGCACCATGGTGAGAAAGAATGCCACCACCAGACTACGCGCGAGGGTGGCTTCAAACGCGCCGGCGAGAACCGCGCAGATTGTGCCCGCGGCCACCGTGACCAGCAGCCACGGGAAACGGAACCGAAAAAACCGCCACGGCGATGCACCGCGGATTTGTTCGAGATGAAATCCCAGGATCTCGAAGATATCGTCCCGAACGGGCGCGGCCGGACGCCGTCGATCTTCGCTTTCGCCCGCCTGAAGGATTTCGTCGGCAAAAAGGCTCGCGTCGATAACGCCGACGACGTGGCGGTGCTCGTCAACCACTGGGAAGGCAAAGAATTTGTAGAGCACGAAAAATTCGCAGGCATCAAGCACGGATGCGCTCGCAGGAATGGCAATGACGCGACGCACCATGATCTCGTGCAGCGGCGTGTCGAGAGGCGCGGTCAGCAAACGCCGTGTCGGCAGGACTCCGACGAGACGTTTATCGGCGTCTACAGCAAAGAAATAAATTACACGTTCGCCAATGCCTTCCCGCCGGATGCGATCAAGCGCTTCGGCCACGATCATGTCCGCATCCAGCAGCGGAAAATCTTTGCGCGCGTGCTCGACAACCCGCGAGTTGAAATCGGGGATGCCAGCGGCTTCAGGCATTCCCAACTTCTACGCGATGAACGATGCCTTTGCTCTTTAGAATTTGTTCGGCTTCGCTGAAATAATCGCGGATGTCCGATTGCGAACGGATCCAATCGATGTAGCGCTGAATTCCCTCTTCCAGTTCGATCTGCGGTTTGTAGCCGGCAGAGCGGATCTTGGTTGTGTCACTGGTCAAATGGCGCATCTCGCCGGGACGAAATTCGCCGCGCGCTTCCGGTTCGATGTCGATCTTGAGCGCTTTAGAAAGAATCTGCGCGACTTGGCGAATGGGCACGCCTTTGCCGCCGCCGACGTTGACCGCTAATCCGTCGAGCTTGTCGGTTTCAGCTGCGAGCAGATTTGCGCGCGCAATGTCTTCAACAAACGAGAAATCGCGCGTTTGCCGGCCGTCCTCGTAAAGCACCGGCGACAAGTTGTTGAGCAATCGAGTGCAGAAAATCGCGATCACGCCAGTATAGGGATTGAAAATAGATTGGCGCGGTCCGTAAGTGCACGAGTAACGAAGCGCGACCGCCGGGACCCCAACTTGTTTGCCCCAAAGCAGGACAAGCTTCTCCTGATCAACTTTGGTCAGACCGTAAACGGTTTCGCCGCCAACCGGCGCGTTCTCGGGAGTGGGCGCGCTTTTCGTGACCGCCCCACAGATGGGACAGTGGACTTCCCAATCGCCTTTACGCAGTTGCTCGATCGGCCGCACCGTGGGAAAGACGAGCCCATGCCGTGGGCAAATGCCCGCGCCTTCGCTGTAAACAGCCTGCGAGCTCGCCACGATAATTTTTTGGATCGGCAAACTCTTCTCGCGGATTACTTCGAGCATTTGCGCGGTGCCTAACGAGTTGACGTGGACGTACTTTGAGATCTCGGGCATGTAGCCGCCGTAGGCCGCCTGGTGAAAAACGATGTCGATCTTATCCAGAGCAGTGGCGATCGTTTCGCGGTCGCGGATGTCGCCGTGAATGAATTCGGCCTCGGGATGAATCCAAGCTGGTTTGCCGCGGCGATGCGTCTGCGGTTCGAGATTATCCAGTGCGCGAACTTTCCAGCCCTCGCGGACGAGCAGATCAGTGAGATGCGAGCCGATGAGACCAGCAGCGCCAGTCACAAGCGCGCGTTTTTCGCTTTTCGCCATTAGCGGCAGGCTAGCGTTACGGCTAACGCCCTACAATTTTTTCCGCGACGTCAGCGCGGCGAGAAATTTGCGCGTGATGGGCGCGACATCCGGCGTCGACTTACTAGAAAGCAATTCGTCACACAAGCGGCGCAACGTCGCTGCATCATCGACATCGTAACCAGCCGGCAACAGGCTGACCTCGAGATTGAGCTCGCGCGCCCGCTGTTTGGTCTGTTCCAAGACATGCTCAGTACTCCAATCGATTCGTTCGAACAATTCCGGATGGTTTTGTTTCATGCCGATCAAATAG
>QHPY01000075.1 GCA_003219215.1 Verrucomicrobiota bacterium
AAAAAATAGGTGCCCGCGATAGGGATTACGGGCGGAATTTCCACAGGCAAGAGCACGTTTTGTGAGTGTCTGCACGAGATTCTTCCCGCAGCCAAGTTTTTCGACGCCGATGAGGTTGCTCGCCAACTTGTCGATCTTGATGATGTTAAACAGGAACTCCTAGCCAAATTCGGATTCGGCATCTTTTCCCGCAACGGCGACTTGAATAGGGACGCACTCCGCACCATAATCTTTCAGGACGCCGCCAAAAAGCAGGCGCTCGAACTGATTCTCCATCCCCGGATTCGCCGGCAATGGAGCGTTGAAGCGGACAGGCACCGCACATCTCCCGAATTTTTCTTCGCAGACATTCCACTTCTTTATGAAACCGGTGGTGAAACCTTGTGCGACCGGGTGGTGGCCGTGGCTTGTTCGCCCGATATCCAGCTCGCCAATCTCATGCGGCGAATGGAGGTCGAGCGCGCCCCGGCCGAAGCCATGATCAAATCGCAAATGCCTCTCGAAGAAAAAATCAAACGGGCCGATCACGTTGTTTGGAACAACGACGATCGAACGGTGCTCGCGACTCAGGCTGCGAGTCTGGTTGAACTGTGGCGTCAGGAAAAATGGACGAAAGCGTAAACGACGAAACTGTAGAGGCTAATGCCACCCCGGCTCAGAGTGCGGCCGACACGGCCGCCACTACAACGGCAGGACCGCGAGAGCTGAGCATCAACGAGCTGGAAAAGCTCGACGATCTCTTTCCGGTCGCGCGCGATTTCAATTTGCATCTGCATCCGGCGCGCACGCGGCATCATCACATTCTCGACATCGCGCGGGCTGCGCTCGGCCAGGGCGCCAACGTCACGGCCGAAGGTTTTCTCGATCAAGTCGGCGATTCGTTCGGATTGCTGCGTTATCCAGAGCTAAATTTTTTGCCGGTGCCCGAAGACGTTTATGTGCCGCGCGCGGCGATGGAGCTTTATCATCTGCGGCCGGGGCAAAAACTTGCTGGCAAATTGCGGCTCCCGCGTGATCGCGAGAAAGGACTTGTCCTCGACGACGTTATCACAATCGAAGGCGAGCCCGCCGAAAAATGGAGCGAGCCGACCGATTTCGAAAAATTAACACCGCAGTTTCCGCAAGGGCGGATCATGCTCGAAAATCCAAAGACGAACTCGATCTGCGCGCGGGGAGTCGATCTGTTGGCGCCTCTCGGGCACGGCCAGCGCGGGTTGATCGTGGCGCCGCCACGCGTTGGCAAAACAATTTTGCTTAAGGAGATCGCCAAAGCGATCCGGGTGAATCATCCGGAGATCGTTCTCATTCTCTTGCTAGTGGACGAGCGGCCCGAGGAAGTGACCGATCTCGAGCGCGAAATCGATTGCGAGATTTATCATTCGAACTTTGACGAGAACGTGATTCGGCACGTGCAAGTCGCGGAACTCGTGCTCGAACGGGCCAAGCGTTTGGTTGAAATGAAAAAAGACGTCGTGATTTTGCTCGATAGCCTGACCCGGCTCTCGCGCGGCTACAATAATTTGCAGCCGAGCAAAGGACGGATCATGTCGGGCGGCGTCGAAGCCAAGGCGCTGACTAAACCGAAAAAGTTTTTCGGGTCGGCAAGGAATGTCGAAGAGGGCGGCAGCCTGACGATTCTCGCAACCGCGCTGACCGAAACCGGCAGTCGCATGGACGAGTTGATCTTCGAAGAATTCAAAGGCACCGGCAACATGGAGCTGCATCTCGACCGCGCGCTGCAGGAAAAGCGGCTTTATCCGGCGATTCATCCGCTGCTATCGGCAACACGACGCGAGGATTTGCTTTATCATCCGGACGAATGGGAGCGCGTCCAGCAATTGCGCAAAGCGATGGCGGCGCTGCCGCCGATTGAGGCGATGGAAAAATTGATCGACAACCTGCACGCGACCAAAACCAACGCCGAACTGTTGCTGAGCGGACTCAAATGAGAAAGCGGATTACTAATTCTGTCATGTCGACCGAAGTGGAGACATCTCTTGATGTTTCTGAAATATTTAGAGATTCCTCGACTCCGCTCGGAATGACAAAGAACGGGCTTCGCGAAGCGTGATCGCGAACGCGTCGCAGCTTCGCGAGCTGCTTCCACAACTTCAATCAGTCGATCGCGTTGCGCTCGACACCGAAGCGGACAGTCTTCACTGCTATCGCGAGAAGCTCTGCCTGCTGCAAATAAGCATTCCCACCCACGACGCGATTGTCGATCCTCTGACGGATATCGATCTTGCGCCGCTGCGTGACGCGCTCGCGGACAAAGAAATTGTGCTCCACGGCGCCGATTACGACCTCCGATTGCTCCGGCGTAATTTGAGCTTCGCCCCGGGAAGAATTTTCGACACCGTGATCGCCGCACGAATGGTGGGCATCCGCGAATTCAGTCTGGCGGCGCTGGTGCAGCGTTATTTTGGGATCGAGCTGGCGAAAGGATCGCAAAAAGCGAATTGGGCGCAGCGACCGCTTTCCGCGCGCATGGCTGAATATGCGGTCAACGACACGCGCTATCTGTTGCCGATGGCCGAGCGTTTGGAAGCCGAATTAAATTCGCGAAATCGAATGGAGTGGTTCCGGCAATCGTGTCAACGCGCGCTCGATTTGGCCGCGATCGACCGCGAGCGGGATGTCGATGAAGCATGGCGAATTTCCGGGGCGGGTGCGCTGCGCGGTCGAGCATCGGCTGTTTTGCGCGAACTCTGGAACTGGCGCGAGAAGGAGGCTGAAGCGGTCGATCGTCCGCCGTTTCACATTTTGCAGAACCGCGAGCTGCTGCATTCCGCTGAAAAATTTGCGACTGGCGAATCTCCCGATTACAAACATTTTTCCGATCGTCGTCGCCGCACTTTTCGTCATGCGGCCGAGCGCGGAATGCAGTTGCCGGAAAAAGATTGGCCGGTCAGGCCTCGCCGTTCCGGCATGCGCGCGACCGCGGAAGTTGTGAAACGAATCGAGCAACTACGACGTCATCGCGATCACGCTGCGAAAGAGTTGCACATCGAATCTTCCTTCATCGCCCCGCGCGCAACCTTGGAAGCGATCGCCGCCGACCAATCCCGCGCCGACGCACTCCTTGTTCCGTGGCAACGCGAGCTGTTTGGCATTTCAGAAGTCAGAGGTCAGAGGTCAGAGGTCAGTTGAACACGCGGTATCGGTTCGCTGCATCAGCTTGGTTAGGCCGCCCACGAGCGCAACGCCTTCTCCACACGCGCAGTTAGCCCCGCTGGATGTCGAGCGGGAAGACGGTGTCCATGATCGAACCCCCGCCATCCACATGGAGAATTTGACCGGTAATAAAGCTCGCTTCATCCATGCACAGCAGCATCACGGCGTTGCCGACATCTTCCGGGGTGCCCAACCGACCCATTGGGGTCCAGCCGCCCTCGTGCCAGACTCGGATCGCCTCTTGGATCTCTTGCGGCAAAACGCGCAAGACACCTCCCTCAACCACATTCGGCGGACCGAAAATGCCCCCGGGACTGATGCCATTGACGGTGATCCCTCGTAGCGCTAGGGCCACCGCGAAGTAGCGAACCAGCGACTCCATTGCTGCCTTGGCGGCACCCATGGCAACCCATGGCTGCCAGCTCCCCGTGCGGCCGCCGGGGCTGTAAGTAATGGCAAGGATCCTGCCCCCATCGCGCATGAGGCGGGCTGATTCCTGGGCTCCCAGCAGGAACGCCTGGGCCTGGGAATCGAGAGCCATGTGCCATTGTTCAAGCGTGATGTCCAAAGGCCGCCGGTAGAACCCCGGCAGATCCGGCCGTGCGTTGCTGACGAAGATGTCGAGCTTGCCGAATTCGCCCTGAACCTTGCGAAACATCTCGGTGATCGGTTCTGGACGTGTTACGTCGGCTTGAACGACGAAGCCATCAGAACCGCGGTTGCGGACTTGGGCAAGCGTATCGTTCGCAGCGCGCTCGTTTTGGTAGTAATGAATTGCGACCTTAACGCCAGTCTCCGCCAGTTTCAGCGCGATTCCTCTTCCGATCCCGCGCGAACTCCCAGAGATCAGTGCGTGCTTTCCTTCGAGTGCCATATAAAGCTCCCCAGGTTACTAATGACGAAGAAACTACAAAGTAGGAATTAGAAAGTAGAAAACATTCCGCCCGCCGCAACATAAACATCCCGATGAAGCAGATTTTGTTTGCCGCGTGTCCAGCAACTATTGGCCTAACGAAGTAAAATCAGCAACCGCTTCGAATGTCGCAAGAACAAATCAGTCGACGTATTTTTGGGCGATCGGCATACGGCGGCCGAGCCCGAACGCGCGCGATGTCACTTTGAATCCGGGGGCGGCTTGTTCGCGTTTGTATTCATTCAAATCGACGCGGCGCTGGACCCACCGCACAGTCTTCTCGTCGAACCCGCGTCCAATGATGTCGCGCGCGCTCAAGTTTTCCTCGACATAGAGTCGCAAAATCTCGTCCAGCTTCTCGTAAGGCGGCAGCGTGTCCTGATCTTTTTGGTTCGGCTTCAATTCCGCGCTTGGCGGTTTCTCAATGGTCGATCTCGGAATGATTTCGCGCTCGCGGTTAATCCAGCGCGCGAGCTCGTAGATCATTGTCTTGGGCACATCGCTGATGACCGCGAGGCCGCCGGCCATGTCGCCATAAATCGTGCAATAGCCGACAGAGAGCTCGCTTTTATTTCCAGTCGATAAAACTAGGTGGCCGAATTTGTTCGAGAGCGCCATTAGCGTCATCGCGCGCAACCGCGGCTGCATGTTTTCTTCGGTCTCGTTTTCCGGCAGCCCGGAAAAGACTTCCTTAAACTGGCCTTTGAAGATGGCAAACGTCTCGGCGATCGGGACGTGCAACAATTTGATCCCGAGGTTTTCGGCCAATCTCTTTGCGTCATCAATGCTGCCGCGCGATGAATACTGGCTCGGCATAGAGACGCCGACCACGTTCTCCGCTCCGAGCGATTCGACCGCGATCACTGCCACGACCGCCGAATCAACGCCGCCACTGAGACCGAGCACGCCCGATTTAAAATTACATTTTCGCAAATAATCGCGCAGGCCCAACGAGAGTGCGGCAAAGAGTTGTTCGGGTGTTGGTTCCTCGCGGAATTCGACCGCGACAGTTGAATGGGTGTCCACGATCTGTTCATGTTCGCGGAATGCAGGCAGCTGCGCGATCAAACCGCCGGACGAATTTACGGCGATCGAGTTGCCATCGAAGATGAGCTGGTCGTTGCCGCCGACGGCGTTGCAGTAGCAAATCGGCCGCTGATAAGTGCGCGCGAGTGTCGCGACCATTTCATAGCGAATCGCGGGTTTATGCAACGTGAACGGTGACGCGCTCAAGTTCAGGATCACGTCGGCGCCCTGTTCGATCAGACTTCGCGTCGGTTCGCAGTCGTAAAGCGGGCGGGGGAGATAATGTTCCGTCCAAATGTCCTCGCAAATGGTGACGCCAATTTTTTTTCCATTTAGATCGAAAGGCTCGACGCGGGCCGCGGGTTGGAAATAACGGTCTTCATCGAAAACGTCGTAGGTTGGCAAAAGTGATTTGTGCGCTTTTCGAATCGGCTCGCCGGGCACGAGTAGAGCAGCCGCGTTATGAAACGGCCGGCCGCGTCCTTCGTTTCGATCGACAAAGCCGACCAGCAAGGCCGCTTTGCCGACGCGGCGATGCAATTGGTCCAAAATCTCGAGCGTTTCCGGAACGAATCGTGACTTGAAGACCAAGTCCTGGGGCGGGTAACCGGTGATTGCGAGTTCGGGGGTGACAATGAGTTCGGCCCCGGCCGCGGCCAGGCGTTCGTAAGATTGAAGAATCTTTTCGAAGTTACCGCGCAAATCCCCCACGGTGGGGTTGAGCTGGGCGAAGCCGACTCTCATTCACGCAAATTATGCGTGCGCGAGCCAGCAGCAATCGTCTTTTGTTCTACTTTCCAGGATCGAGCACTGCGCGGTGCTTGTAGCCCTTGTTCAGGGCGTCGTCGGCCCCTTCAACGAAGACCCTTGCCCATTCGACGAGGCTGGCAGCAAGGAAACCGGCGAAGGCGCAGATGAAGACTTTCTGGAAGAAGGTGGCGTGCACCCCTGTTTACCAGCAACGATAGTGCCACTACACGAAGGTCTTTACAAAATTGTCGATCTTGCACGTTCGCGCTCGCGATTAACACCGCGCTTTAGTGCGGTGACTAGGGCACGCCGCGCATCACAAACCGTTTAAACGGTTTCCGACATTGGCGGCGGAGACCACCGGGCTGAACCGCGGTGGTAGTCAGGCATGAGAGTTGCGGATTTTCCCGCGTCATGGCTGATCCCAGCGAGCCTAAACCGAACGAGATCGACGCCGATAATTTATCACGCTTGCTCGAATTGGAGCTGATCCAAAAGCGCGCCACTTGGAAGCAAGCTGGCGACCGCTACCGGTCATTTCGCGCCGCCGGATTCGTTTTTCTCTTTGTCCTGATCGTCGGCTGCTTGGTCGGCGGTTACTTTGCTTTCATGCGCGTCAACAAGGAGCGTGCAAATCAACCGACGACTTCCGCCGTGGAGCATTGATGTCGGTCTAGTCCTGCGAGCTCCTGCAACTGCGATCAACTATTCGGTGGCCGAGTCGCCTGGAGCGCCGCCGCCAGCTTTCGCCCGTGCCACTGCCCGTTGCTCGTTGCGGTCGTTAATGACGAAGGTGTTGTTCTCGCCCAACTTCGACCACGGCCCGCGCGGCACGTCCTTAAAATCGACGAACTGCCAATCGGTCACGTCGGTTTCGTTTAAGCCAAGATAATCGCGCACCGCCGGCGAAACATCGAGACCGGCGCCTTTATTCAGGTTTGGTTTCGGCCGTTCGTTGCCGAAAACGTATTGCCAATGGTCGGTGCGAAACGGCCCGGCATCTTCCCATTGCGCATAGACGACTTTGTTTCCCTTGCGAATCGCGATCCAGCGATCTTTGCAAACGGAGACGGCGGGGCCTTGGTAAGCGTCTTTGAACCACGGAATTACATGCGACGCTTCCGGTCGGTGGCCGGTGGCAGCTTTGTCGTTGTAGGGCAAGGCGCAATAAAATGGATTCTGCCGAGGCGTGAATTTCACCGGCGTATAATCCTGCCGGCGCGCCGGATTTGGGTCATCCAGACCGCCATAACTTTTCGACCACTCTTTGTCCCATGAACTGGAGAGGTTCGGCACCGGATTATTTTCGCTCGGTTTTTCTCCGATCCAGAAAATGGTCGTTACGATTTGGCACCTCCACGGATACGGTTCGCCCGGTGAAGGCGGGGCCGATCTCAAACGAACGGGTGCGAATGTCAGCGAGTCAACGCCGACGCGGGACTCATCCGATTTTTTCTCGGACTTTTTGCTCAACTTTACCTTTGTCGGCTCGGCCTTCGTCACCGCGCCGTGCGCGAACAGTGACGACACCGACGAGAGTAAGGCGGCGAACGTGTGCGTGGTCTTTCCCGGTTTCATAGGCCTCCTAGCGCGAGTGCGCGGCAAGAATTAGACGCAGCCGACCCAAAAAAAATTCAAAACTTACTCGACAAATTTTCCAGGATTTAAAATCCCATTCGGGTCGAGAATATCCTTCAGTTTGCGATGAAGCTCGCGCACCGGCTCGCTCGTTGCATCCGGCCACCAGCGTTTTTTAGCCAGACCAATCCCGTGTTCGCCGGTAATGACTCCACCCCACGCCAACACCTGGGCAAAAAGTTCGTCAAGAGCGCGCTCCACTTTGTCGCGCACGGCGGCGTCGCGATTGTAGCGGTCGGCCATGATGTTGATATGAATGTTGCCGTCACCGGCATGCCCGAAGCAGGCGATGGGAAAGCTGTACTTCGCGTGCAACCGCTCCGCGAATTCAACAAGATCGACAATGCGGCTGCGGGGGACGACCACATCCTGATTCAATTTGGTAAGGCCGGTTGCGCGCAATGAATTGCTGAACTGCCGGCGCAACGCCCAAAGCTTTTCGCAATTTTCTTCGCCGGTTGCCATTTCGAGAGCGTTTGGTTTCTTGTCGGCGAGTAATTGGCGAATCGCGTCCGCCTCACTCCGCACGCTTTCTTCTTGCCCATCGAGATCGATCAGCAAATGCGCATTTCCTGGCGGAACAATCGCTTTGCCCAGATCTTTTCGCGCGGCTTCAAGGGTAAAGCTGTCGGCGATCTCGAGCGATGATGGCAGAAAACCTTTCGCGAAAATTTCCTGCACCACTTCGGCGGTTTGCGACATCGTGGCAAAGGCAGCGGATAAGGTCCCGCGGGCAGGCGGAAGCGGCAGCAATCGCAGCGTGATCTCGGTGACAACGCCGAGCATTCCTTCCGAGCCGACGAACAAGCCGATCAAGTCGAATCCGGTTTTGTTTTTGTGGACGCGTCCTCCGGTTTGCAAGACGTCACCGTTTGCGAGCACGACTTCGAGGCCGGTCACGTAATTACGCGTGACGCCGTACTTCAGACAGCGCGGTCCGCCGGCATTGGTCGCAATATTTCCGCCGATGCTGCAATCCTTCATGCTCGCAGGATCGGGCGGATAAAATAATTTTTGTGCGCGGGCCGCTCCTTTCAGTTCGGCCGTGATCACGCCCGGCTCAACGATGGCGATCGCATCCGCAAAATTAATTTCCTTAATCCGATTCATTTGCATCAGCGAAAGCGCGATTCCCTTCTTGGCCGGAACGCAGCCGCCGACGTAACCGAAACCGGCGCCGCGCGCCGTCACTGCAATTTTTTTCTGCGATGCAAATTTGAGCAGTTTCGAGATGTCTGATGTCGATCTTGCAAAGACGACAACTTCGGGCGCTTCGGTCGCAAACCATTTGTCGCCGCTATGCGCCGCGAGCGTTTCAGGATCGTCAGCGATTGCGTCGCTGCTGAGCAATTGCCGCAGTTCTTCGCCCAGTGACATCTAATTAATCTGGACGATTCGGTAGTGTCGCGAGTTTTCGCTGTGCCGTTTGAGCAATCGCCGCGCTTCGGGCGGTATTACCGGTTGCTCATAATCTTTGCCCGCGAAAGTTTTCACGGCGTCGAGTGTTTCGAAACGCAGGAGCGTAATAAATTCCATTTCGTCGTTTTCCGCTTCACGGACGAATATTTCCGCGCCCTTGTAGCCGGGAATACTGCGCTGTGCGATTTCGAGCAGAACTTCTTCACGCAGAAGCTTTTCGTATTTCCCCGCATTCTCGCGCGTGGTCCAGCCGTGCCAAATACGCGCGATCACAATTACATCCCCATAATTTGATAGCCGCCATCGACATAAATCACCTGGCCGGTGATCGCAGCCGCGCCATCGCTTGCTAAGAATACGCCGGCCGCGCCGAGCTCGGATGTGTCGCAACTCCGTTTCAACGGCGCCCGTTCCTGATAATGCTTCAACATCTGGCTAAACCCGCTGATGCCGCGTGCGGCCAGGGTTTGCACCGGACCGGCGGAAATGCAGTTCACGCGGATCTTTTTACGCCCTAAATCGTAAGCGAGGTAGCGGGCGGACGCCTCCAGGCTGGCTTTGGCCACGCCCATAACGTTGTAGTGCGGCACAACTTTTTCGGAGCCGTAATAAGTCATCGCCAAAATGCTGCCGCCGTTTGTCATTAACGGCTCGGCTTCCCGGGCCAGCGCAACCAATGAATAGGCGCTGATGTCGTGCGCGACGCGAAACGCTTCGCGCGTCGTGCTCACGAAATCGCCTTCCAACGCTTCCTTCGGCGCGAACGCGATCGAGTGGAGGAGAAGATCGACATGATCGGTTTCGCCGCGCACTTTTTCGAAAAAATTCTTTATTTCGGCATCGTTGGAAACGTCGCATGGGAACAACGGCGTTTTTTCTCCAAAAGCTGTCGTCAATTCCTCCACATTTTCTTTCAACCGCTCGCCCTGGTAATTGAAAATCAGCCGAGCGCCGGCGGCCGCCCAGGCTTGGGCAATTGCCCAGGCGATACTGCGCTTATTCGCGACACCGAAAACAACTCCAACCTTTCCTTCCAGCACTGGTTGCGTCATACAAGATCGACAATATTGCGGCGCTCAGAGAACGCCGCTACAGAAATCTGCAAGATCGCCTGGGCGACTTGCCCTACAACGCAACAATCGCCATGATTTATTCTTCACCTATGAGTACTCGACTCGCTTTGGCTTACGGTTTGTTGGTTTGTTCGATTGCGTTCGCGCAAGAAGAATCGCCACCCGCTTCTGCTCCCTCAGCCGCGGGATCGCCTCCTGCTGCGTCGCCGGCCGGCACGACGCCACCATTGTCGGCTTCAGTTACCCCGGCGCCATCTTCGGGCGCGCCGCAATTGACCGATGTGCTTTTCAAAAACCTCAAAGCGCGTTCCATTGGTCCGTCGGTAATGGGCGGCCGCGTCTCCGATATTGCGATCGATCCACGCAATCCATTTGTCTTTTACGTCGCGCTTGGACACGGCGGCGTGTTCAAGTCAGGCGACAGCGGCGTTTCGTTCGACCCAATTTTCGACAAGCAACCCGTGATGTCGATCGGCGCAATCGCGATTGCGCCGTCGGATTCGGATGTCATCTGGGTCGGAAGCGGCGAAGCGAACGATCGGAATTCTTCCGATTGGGGCGACGGCGTTTATCGCACGACCGATGGCGGCGAACATTGGACAAACGTCGGACTAAAGGACAGCCGGACGATTGCGCGCATCGTTGTCGATCCAAAAAATCCTGACGTCGCTTACGTCGCGGCGATGGGACATTTATGGGCCGATGGCGGCGAACGCGGTCTCTACAACACGACTGACGGCGGCAAAACATGGAAGCTAATTCTGCAGGCGGCTGCGCCGCACAATGCGCGCACCGGCTGTGGCGATGTCACGCTCGATCCAACTAATCCGCAAACCGTTTACGCAACGCTTTACCCGAGGCAGCGCACGCCTTGGAGTTTCACGTCCGGACCGAACGCGACTGGCGGCGAAGATGTTGGCGGAATTTTCAAAAGCACCAATGGCGGCGCGACCTGGAAAAAATTGAGCGGCGGTTTACCCGCGCAAACTGGTCGCATCGGTCTCGCCGTGAGCGCCAGCAACCCGAAAATCGTGATGGCAGTTGTGCAAAGCTTTGAAGGCGGTTCCGGTACGGTGAGCGATTTGCGAAGCAAGAGCGGCGGTGTTTTCCGATCGGAAGATAGCGGCGAACATTGGACACGGATGAGCGCAGTGGATCCCCGCCCGTTTTACTTCAGCCAGATCCGGGTCGATCCGGCGAACGATCAGCGCGTTTATCTGCTCCAGTTCGCGCTCCTCGTGTCGGATGATGGCGGCAAAAATTTCCGCGAAGATCTTTCCGAAAAAGTTCATCCCGATTGTCACGCGCTGGCGATCCAGCCCGGGACTGTGCCGGCGCCGAAACCGCCAAAGCCGGAAGACAAAAATAAACCGCCGAAGCCGCCGGTCTGTCAGCGATTGTTGCTCGGGACCGATGGCGGTCTTTATCAAAGTTTTGCCGGCGGAAAGAATTGGGACCATTTAAATAAGATTCCGGCAGGCGAATTTTACCGGATCAGTCTCGATGATTCGAAACCGTACTTCCGCATCGCCGGAGGGTTGCAGGACAACGAAAACTGGGTCGGGCCGAGCGGCGTCCAAAGCAAAGAGCTGATTCGCAATTCCGATTGGACCGCGCTCGCCGGCGGCGACGGTTTTTATGTTCTGTTCGATCCGACCGATCACGACACGTTTTATGCCGAGAGCCAGCAAGGCGAAGTGCACCGGATCAATTTGCGCAACGGCGAGCTGCGACGTTTGCGGCCCGAACCAACGGAAGGCGCGCCTCGCTACCGGTTTCATTGGAATTCCCCAATGCTAATGAGCAGACACAAACCCGGCATTATTTATCTCGGCGGCAACTGCGTCTTCAAACTGACCGATCGGATGGAAAAATATTCCGTGATCAGTCCTGATCTGACGCACAACGATCCGGCCAAAACAAATGCGACCGGCAGCGGCGCGGAGAATTATGGCGTCGTGTTTTCACTCGCGGAATCTCCGAAGCGCGCGGGATTGCTCTGGGCGGGAACAGACGATGGTCGGCTTTGGATAACCGAAAACGACGGCGGCAAATGGACCGAACTGACGAACAACTTGCCGGAGCCCGCCCGCGGACAATGGGTTGTACACATCGAAGCGTCGAATGCCGATCCAAACATCGCGTATGTGGCAACGAATGCGTATCGGACGGGCGACGATCGCCCGATGATTTTGCGCACGAGCGATCTCGGCAAAACGTGGCAATTGGTCGTTGGCGATTTGCCGGCGAACGATCCGGTTGAAGTTGTGCGCGAAGATTTGGTCAATCCGAAATTGCTTTACGCAGGGACGCATTTCGGATTGTTCGCGTCGTTCGACCAGGGCGCGCACTGGGTCCGCATTGGCGACGTTCCGCCGGTGCGCGTGGACGACATTCAAATTCATCCGCGCACAGCCGATCTCGCGATCGCAACGCACGGTCGCAGCGTCGCCGTTCTCGATGACAGCGCGCCGTTCCGCGAATTCACGCCGGAGATCGCGGCGAAACCGGCGCATCTATTTAATGTCCGCTCGGTCACTGGCGCGTATTTGCAGCCGGGCTTTGTCGATTCGAATGGCAAAGGCGTTTATCGCGGCAAGAATCCAGATGAAGGCGCGCTCTTTACCGTCTGGGTAAAAGAATTCACCGGCGACGAAATCAAAATCGCAATCACAAAATCGACCGGACAACCAGTTGCCAATCTGAAAGCGCCCGGAACGCCCGGATTCACGCGATTGAACTGGGACCTCCGCCCGACCAAGGACGTGAGCATCGAATACGGCGGCGACGATCCGAAACGATTATTGCCGGCGGGCGATTACAACGCGGAACTAACGTTCGGCACCAACAAAGTGAAACAAAGTTTCCACGTCGATTTGGCCGAAGGCATTACGCCCAGATAATTGGATGGAACGTCACGTTCCTTAGCACGCGATCGCGTGTCGTCGGCAAACGCCGGAGAGCATTTGCCAAAGCGCATCGAGCACTCGGTGCACCGACGTGCGCACGTTGTCGATGTTACGATCGTCGACATAACTGCCGAGCATCTCGCGCTCGTCCGCGGAATGCTTCGTATCTGCTTCGATGTGAACAGAGAAGTATTCGTAATGCTTCGGATCGGTGAATCCGTAATGCTTTTTCAATCCGTCGATCTTCGATTCACAGATCGCCGGAATTTGGCTCTCGTAGGCGTAAAGCGCGGCCAACCCTTCCGCAGTCGATCTTTCGCCGCAAACTGATCGAAACGTGTCGATCAGATTTTTCGTCTCGGGCCACTGCTCCGTTTGCGCGAGATCGATCTGCTCCGCGCCCGGAGGGCAGCCGGTTCGCTGAACCGGCTGGATCGCCCAGCCCCTTCGATTTGTGTTGGTGTTCTCATCGCGTAGCCGCGATTGAAGGGGCTGCCCGCCAGAGGCGGGTTCGGCGACATCTTCTACGCCGAGACCACTGGCGAATTGTTTCCAAAGTTCCGGATGATTCGGCGAACCGGCTTCTTCATCGATTAAGTTGGACAGAATTTGTTTCCGGGTCGGCTGATCGTCGCACTTTGCGTGTACGGTCGAGAGATAAGTCGGAAACGCGGCCACATGATGATAGTACTGCTTCGCGTAATCCGTCAGCGCTTCCTTGCTCAACTCACCCCGCGTCCACGCGAGATAAAACGGATGCTTTAAAAGGTGCTTCTCCGCGATGTCACTGTCGACCTTATCGAGATGCTGATTCATAGGATTCTTAGGGATTGTTTAGGCCACAGATTGACACAGATTTTTACAGATGAAAGAAACAGAATTTTTGTCTGCGTTTCATTGTGTTCATCAGTGGCGACATGTTAAGCCGATTTCAGAATGTGTTTGATGCCGCGGATGGGGATGATGACCCAGTCGGGACGGTTGTTCGCCGGACGTGGTCCGCAAATAACCTTGGAGAAAAGTGCTGCTCATCTGGCGATACCAGATGTCGGCCCAGTGTTCGAGGAACGGAACGTCTTCGGCGCGCATGGCCGGTTGCCAGAGTGCGCTGTAAGCGGCGTATTGGAACGAACGCATCATCCCAGCCACGTCGCGCAATGCTGAGCGCTTCAGTTTGCGCTCGCTCAACGGTCGCGCCGGTTCGCCTTCGAAATCGAGAATGACGAAATCTTTTCCGGTGGAGAGAATTTGTCCGAGATGGTAATCGCCGTGAATTCGAATCTTTGCCGCGTTGGTCTTGCGATCGAGCAGACGCTTTTCGCGGGCGAGAATTTCCTTCTCAGTGCCGAGCACGTCCTTGGCTTCGTCGCGAAGATTGTCGGGAACGTCGGGCAGTTTCTTTTTCAGCGAATCGAAATTGCGGCGCAGCAGCGCACGCATGCTTTGATAAACCGAACGTTGGGCCATGGCGTTGAACGGCTCAGGCGCAAAAACGGGATCGTCCCGGACCGAGGCGAGCGCGAGATGCAATTCGCCGGTGCGTTGCGCGAGTAGTTTCGCTTTCTCGGCGTAAACGCCCCCGACCAGTTCTTCGACCAGCGCACCGGCTGGCGCTGTTTCATTTTGCAGATCGGCTTTCCGGCAAAGGACGCGTTCGTAAAAACGGCCGACGTGATCGAGCGTCATCGTCCAAGCGTCGGCTTCGCTCGGGATCGCGTCCTGCAATAAACAAACGACGGTCGGTTGCGATTTGGCGCGGCGATATTCGATCGCGCCGCCAAACGCCGGCACGTTTTCGAATTGCGCCCGCTCGGTCAGGAACCGCGTGACCTCCACATCGGGATTCACGCCGTCCTCGAGTTTTCGGTAAAGCTTGAGGAAAAATTTGTCGGCAAAAAGCATCGAGGAGTTGCTCTGCTCGCCGCTGAGAACATTTGAAGGCGGAATTGTCCCGACCTGGCCTACCCGCGGACTGAGCGCGCCGACAAGGTTTCCGTTTCGGCCACTGGCATGTTGTCGATCCAACATGAGCCGGAAAAGTTTTTCTCGAAAATCGGTGTCCCAAACAGCGTCAAAGAGAATCGAACCCTGTTCGTCACCGAAACGCGCGATTACTGCGTGTGGCGCGGATTGCGAAATGACGTGCGCCTTGTCGTCGGAAGCGATCTTTACCGGCAAAGCGTACGTTTCGGTCGGGCCATCGAGATAACTCACTTCGACAAACCAAAATTGGGCGGCGTTTGGCTCGGAAGAAATGGTAGAACGTTCGAGCACGCGCATTTGCCGAAGCGTTCGAGCCTTCGCGCCGAACCACCGGCAGCCGGCAATGTATTCGGGTAAAATTTCACTCTCGAGCCGCACGCGCTCGCCATTGTCGAGTAACGATTGCAACTCAGGGCGAGCATTTAGCGTCGGCACCAGGCGCTTTTTCTCCAAACGGCGTCGTTCGCTTTGCGGCTGAAGGGTAAACCAATAATGCGAATGTGGCCCAAGCGTGAGCACATAAGCCGATTTTTTGATGATCGGAAATGGGTTGCGGCTGAACACTTCAATCGGGACACATCCGGAAAAGTGCGCCAAATCCAGCTCAACCACTTGGGCGAAGCGAGAAAGATTCACAACCACAAGAACGGTTTCGTTTTCGTAGCGGCGGACAAAAGCCAGGACCTTGGCGTTGTCGGGATAAAGAAATTCGAGTGTGCCGCGGGAAAAGGCGCGAAAGTTTTTCCGCATCGCGATGACGCGCCGCATCCACCAGAGCAGCGACGATAGATTCTTCTGCTGATTTTCGACGTTAGTTGCTTCGTAGTGGTACTCGGGATCGATGATGACGGGCAAATGCAGCTGCTGCGGATTCGCCAGGGAAAAACCGGCGTTGCGGTCGGGACTCCACTGCATCGGCGTGCGACAGCCGTTGCGGTCGCCGAGGTAAATGTTGTCGCCCATGCCGATTTCGTCGCCGTAATAAATGATGGGCGTGCCCGGCATGGAAAAGAGCATGGTGTTGAGCAGCTCCATTTTACGGCGGCTGTTCGCGAGCAATGGCGCGAGGCGTCGGCGAATGCCGAGATTAATGCGCGCATGCGGATCGTTGGCGTAAACGCGCCACATGTAATCGCGCTCCTCATCCGTGACCATTTCGAGCGTAAGCTCGTCGTGATTGCGCAGGAACATTGCCCACTGACAATTGTCGGGAACCGGCGGCGTCTGATCGAGGATGTCGATGATCGGAAATCGATCCTCCATTTGCAGCGCCATGAACATGCGCGGCATGAGCGGGAAATGAAAACTCATGTGCGACTCGTCGCCGCTGCCGAAATAGGCGGCCGCGTCCTCCGGCCACTGGTTCGCTTCCGCGAGCAACATGCGGCCGGGGAATTTTTGATCGACGTGGGCGCGAAGCTTTTTCAAGTAGACGTGCGTCTCGGGCAGATTCTCGCAGCTAGTGCCTTCCCGCTCGTAGAGATACGGTACCGCGTCGAGCCGCAACCCGTCGACGCCCATGGCGAGCCAGAAGTCGCAGACCTTTTCGAGCGCTTGGTGCACGGCCGGATTATCGAAATTCAAATCCGGCTGGTGCGAATAGAAACGGTGCCAGTAATAAGCCTTCGCCAGCGGGTCCCAGGACCAGTTCGAAGTTTCGAAATCCTTAAAGATGATCCGCGCGTCGGAATATTTTTCCGGCGTATCGCTCCAGACGTAAAATTCGCGCTCGGGCGAACCGAGCGGCGCGCGCCGCGATTTTTGGAACCACGGATTTTGATCCGAGGTGTGATTAATCACTAACTCGGTGATGACGCGCAGGCCACGCTTATGAGCTGCGTCGAGAAACGCGCGGAAATCGTCGAGCGTTCCGTAGTTCGGATTAACGTCGAAATAATCGGCGATGTCGTAGCCGTCGTCGCGCAATGGCGAAGGATAAAACGGCAGCAACCAAATGGCCGTGATGCCAAGCTCGTAGAGATAATCGAGCTTTTGAATCAAGCCGCGAAAATCGCCGATGCCGTCACCATCGCTGTCATGAAAAGTTTTGACGTGCAGCTCGTAGATGACTGCGTCTTTGTACCAAAGCGGATCGGCCACTGATTCTCTAGTGCTCCCCGGCATGGGATTAACCTTTGCCGCACAAAGCGCGCCGCGCAATCATCCGTTAATTCGCCCGTAAGATCGACATCTTGCAGGGGCTGGCGCAAAAAAGAGTGAACTAAGTCCTGGCTATCCCTTAACTTTAGTAATCTGCGATGCGATGCATTGCCATTGGCCGCCGCGGTTCATCCAGGTGTCGGTGAAGAGGAAGGTTCGATCGAACGGTTTGCCGTCTTTGACTGTTCCCTTTTCCCGGGCGCGGCCGGTCACAACCATAATATTCGGCCCGAAAGCCTTGACGTTTAATTTTTCGTTTTTCGCCGACTTGTAGGTGTCTTTATCTTTCTTGAATTCTGCCAGCATGCTGGACTTATCCACAAACTTACCTTGTGAAGATATGCCGACGAAATCGGAGGAAACGAACCCCTGGACTGTCGAAAAGTCGTGGCTGGGAATTGAAGCTTCCCACTTTTCTTCCATCTCCTTGACGCTCATTTTCTTTCCGCTTGGAGCAGCGGCCGTTGTTGGTGCAGCTGGTTTTGTGGCCGTCGTGGTTGTGGCTTCCCTATTCAGAGCTGTCGGCGAGGTTGCGGGCTCCGCTTTCTTTTCCGCCACGGGAGCGGTGGCTTCCGCTGGTTTTGGGGCGGGCGTTTCCTCGATTGTGGCCGACGCTTTCTCTTCGGTTGTTGGCGTCGTCGATTCTGGCGGCGATGCTGATTCTTCCTGCCCGAGAGTCATTGCCGCGAGGAAGGCGGTCGCGAGAAACGAGATGATAATTTTCATGGGATTTCTTCTGTTTGGCTTTGACGCGGATTACCGCGAGCCGGGTTGCGCGCGAATCGTATTTGGCTGGTCGCGCGCCGGTCAAGGCTTATCGCGAACCGAGTCCGCGGAGGAAAATCGTTGGACGCCGGGTACCGGTCGAACTAAAACTTGAGAATGTCGTCGTCGGTCGATCCAAGCGTCCAAGCTGCTGCTTCGAATCGGGCGGTGCAAACTTCCGCAAAGCCAATCGCAGGTGCGGTAGAACTTGAACCGGTCGTCGCTAGCGATGTCGATCTTATGTTGGGCATTCAGTCTGGGGACGCAGAGGCGCTTTCGGAGCTCTACGACCGCTACAGCGGAGTTGTGAAGGCGCTGATTTTGCGAATCATTCACGACGAGACCGGAGCGGACGACCTCCTCCAGGAAGTGTTCATGGAAATCTGGAATCAGGCGAAGAACTTCTCGGCTCAAAAAGGAAAGCCACTCGGCTGGATGGTGACATTGACGCGCCGGAGAGCCATCGACGCCCTCAGGAAAAGGCAGGCCTACGCCCGGGCCGCGGGACGCCTCCAAGCGGAGCCTGAGCGACAACCGCTTGCCTGGGTGCAAAATGTCACTGAGAACGCGATTCTAGCCAGAGATACCCGGGTGTTGATGGCAAAAGTGGTCAATTCTCTCCCCGAGGCCCAGCAGCGGGTCATCGAACTTGCTTTTTTTCAGGGGATGAGCCAGCGCGAAATCGCTTCTAATACGAATATACCCTTGGGGACAGTAAAAACCCGGCTTGAGTTGGGCTTGAAAAAAATCTATGACGGTTTGAAGGAGTTGAAAGATGAGCTTTGAGGAATTCCAGAATTGTGCGCGGCTCTACGTGATTGGAGCGTTGGAACCGGAAGAACTGAAGGACTTTGAGGCTGCGCGCAAACAATACGGCTCTGCCGCCGAGGACTTCATTAATGAGTGCCACAGCTTGCACGAAGCTTTCGCGCTCAGTCTCAAGCCAGCCAAGGCCTCCACCGCGATCAAGGCCCGGTTGATGTCGATGGTGCGCGAGCGCAACAAGAATCAATCGGGCGCAGAACCGACCTGACCGCCCAACTCGCGCAAAATAAATTCCTGGAGAAATCCGTAGAAATTCACCTGAAACAATCCGAGGTCCCGACGCGAACCGATTGGCGAGCGATCGTGGTCGTTTAACTCCTCTTCCGAAAAATTATATTTAGCGGCAATCACCAATCGCGCCTGATTGAGCGTGTTCAGCCAGGCTTCGGCGTGCTCGACGGGGATGCGGAGCGTGCGGTTTCGCAATGATTTCTCGTTTCCATTCAGCTGGGTCAGATCGGCAGCCACTGTTTCGGTTGCGGTGCGAAAAAGCCGCCGCAATTCCGGTTCGACGTAATTTTTCCATTCCGCGCAGATTTCCTTTTCTGCCGACGGCCGGCTAAACAAACGTGCTTCGGCAGCCGGCGCGCCGTCGGGACTCGTGCTCTGGGGAATTTGTCGCAGGAGTTCTGCTAGAAACGGATCGAGATCCGAAATCTGCAACGCATCGTCCTGGCGGCAGATTTCCATATCAAACGACTTTCTCCAGGGTGGCGAGCAGGAGATAACCGTGAAGCTGCTGCACATAAAACTCAGCGGGTTCGCGCACACCGCTCCATAAAATCGAACGGCCTTTGTGATGCACCTCCAGCATGTGAAGCTCCGCTTTTTCGCGCGGATAACCGAACACGCGCTGAAACACCATCGTCACGTAACTCATGAGATTAACCGGATCGTTGTGCACCACGACCTGCCACGGCACGTCGAGTTCTTCTTCGCCTTGGGTTTCCTTTTCCCTGACCGGGGCTTCCACCGTGGACGTAGATCCTTTTTCGAGCTGCACGGCGCTGACCGCGCTCATGAAAAACGCTATCACACTGTCCCCGCAGTTCAAACCGTTGCAGTTGCAAGAATTTTGCGTTGAACGACCTGCATTCTTCGCGCGCTCGCGGCATTGCGATCGTCGAAGCCGTGTAAATGGAGCAACCCGTGGACTACGTACAAGCGCAACTCCCGCTCGAAAGCATTTCCGAATCGTCGGGCGTTACGTCGAGCGCTTTCCGCGCCGACGAAAATCTCGCCGTGCTGGAAGGTGATTACGTCCGTTGGTCCCGATTCATTCATGAATTGTCGATGCAACGACGCGATCTTCCGATCTGAGACAATCAAAACCGAAATCTCGCGCAGCTGGGCAAGATCGCTCTTTTTTCTGCGGGGCAAACGAAGACAAAGCTCCGCAGCCTTTCGCGCGAACATCTCAAGATCGACAACGTCCACTGGCACTTTGCGCTGGAGATTGCGCACCGTGATTTCAGGAATCGGCGCTATCGCTTCTCTCATTGGCTTGTCTGAACTTGACCGGTTAAACCGGTCAAGTTTTTCGCTCCGGCCCGGTTGTGATCGAGTTTCTTGAGCACCGCGTAGATCATTTCCGTTCTCGGCATCTGCCCGCCGGCGGCAACCGCACGGCGCAACGGCTCACCCCAAATCGGCTCGATCTCCAAAGGGCGCCCCGCTTCCCAGTCCTGCAGCGTCGAAGGTTTGTAGGCGCCCATCGTTTCCGTGCGCTTCACGTGTTCACGCCAGGCATCGCTCGGAAGCGGGTGGCCGCATTTTTGGGCTGCGGCGATCACTTCGTCCATCAATGCGAGCATCGCCTGTCGCAAATCTTTGTCGCCAATGATTGCGGCGGTGTCGATTCCGCCCCCTAAGATCGACAATCCGTTGAGCGGAATGTTCCAGATTAATTTACGCCAACGCTCGAGCGCGAGATCGTCCACAACGGTACACGTCACGGCCGCGCGAGTAAATTCAGCCGCGACTTTGTGCGTGCGCGGTTGTGATGGCCGATCAAATTCACCCAGAACGATGTGCCCGTAGGCGTAACGCTCGATCTTTGTTCTCGAGGACCGATTTAGGGCGATGAAGCAAAGGCCGCCAAGTACTCGTTCCGCGCCAAAATGGTTGGCCAGAAATTCCTCGTTCCCCAAACCATTCTGCAAAGTCAGCAACATCGTTTGTTCGTGCAGCAGCGGCGGAACAAGATCGACAAGATCGGAATTGGAAGTCGCCTTAACCGCGACGATCACCAAATCGCACGGACCAATTTCTTTGGTCGAATTGTAGCAATTGATCGGCGCGACTCGAAAATTCTCGCCTTCGCCACGAACGAAAATGCCGTTGCGCAGGACTTCGCTCAAATCGCCGCGCATCAGAAAGTGGACATCGCTTCCGGCATGGGCCAGCTTCGCCCCGTAGTAGGTCCCAATCGCTCCCGAGCCGACGATGCCAATCCTGATTCCCATTTAACGAGTAAATGATTTAGTCATTAGCGATTCGACTTTCTTGCTGGTGATTAGTTCCGAATCGATAAGCAGCTCCAGCCAAAAGAGGGTTTCGTCTGCTTCCTCGCTCACAACAGTAATCTTCGAAATAAAGTCGGCGCTCGATCTCGCTCGACAGGCGGCACGATAATTCGCAGCCAGCGAAGTTCCCGATCGGAGGAATTGTCGCCCAATACCCGCGTAGCTTCGTCCTTTGGTAACTTCGCAAACGCCTTAATGATACGAACAGCAAACTTCTTTGTCCGATCCTGCAATTGTTTAGCTCGATTGAGTAGGTCCATAACTCAATCGTTAAATCACTCAATCGTTAAATCGTTAACTCTTTTAAGCCGGAGGGCGCTGCTCCGATTGAAAATTCCGGGTAATGAGCCGTGCGCCCTTGTTGAAGCTGAAATAAGCCCAGGCCCATTGAAAAAGCACCGTGAGGCGATTGCGGAAACCGACCAGAAAAATGATGTGGACAAATAACCACGCCAGCCAGGCCGGAATTCCGCTGAGATGGATCAATTTAAGATCAGCAACGGCTTTGTTGCGGCCGATCGTCGCCATGCTGCCTTTGTCGAAATACCAGAACCGTTGCGGCTTTCGGCCGTCGATCATCGCCAGAATGTTGTGCGCTGCATGACGTCCTTGTTGCATCGCAACCGGCGAGACCCCCGGCAATGGCTGACCAGTCTGGTGCGAAAAATTCGCCAGGTCGCCGATCACCTGCACTTCCGGATGATCAGGAATGGTCAGATCTTTGTTCACGATCACGCGACCGACGCGATCGACGGGTGCGCCCAGTGAATGACCGACAAACGACGCGTTGTTACCGGCTGCCCAGATTTTTACGCGACAGGGAATGAATTCGTCACCGACTTGCAAACCTTCCTCCGAAAGATTGGTCGCGTGAATGCCGGTGCGCACTTCTACTCCAAGATCGACAAGTTGTTTCCTGGCGCTGATCTGCAAATCGTCCGGAAACGCGGCCAGCACCCACGGGTCGGCTTCGACCAGAATCACACGCGCTTGCGACGGATCGATGTGACGGAAATCTTTCGCCAGTGTGTAGCGCGCAATTTCGGCGATGGCGCCCGCCATTTCGACGCCGGTCGGTCCTCCACCAACGACGACAAACGTCATCGCGGCTTTACGCGCGGCTTCGTCAGAAATTCTCTCCGCATATTCGAACGCCAGTAAAATGCGGCGCCGAATTTCCACCGCGTCTTCCAAACTCTTCAGGCCGGGAGCGAGTTTTTCCCACTCTGGATGTCCGAAATAGGAATGCCGCGCGCCGGTCGCGACAATGAGATAATCGTAATCGAGCTCCTCATCGACCATCCTCACTTTCTTCGCGTTCACGTCGATCGATTCTACTTCGGCGAGGATCACCTCCATGTTTTTGGATTTGCTTAAAATCGCCCGCACCGGCGCGGCGATGTCGGCCGGGGAAAGCGCCGCGGTTGCGACCTGATAAAGCAACGGTTGAAACAAATGGTAATTCGTCCGGTCGACCATCGTGACGCGGACCCCTTTACCGGCGAGTTTCTTGGCCGCCTCGAGTCCGCCGAATCCGGCGCCGATAATCACAACACGCGGCTTTTGTTCAGGCGCGGCTTCCATACATCACAATGTTCCAGCAAACGTCGAACGCTCAACGCCCAACATCCCATGCCCAATTCGAAAGAGGTTGTCAAAGTAACTACTGCGTCTATCTTTCGCGCCTCATGCCGAAGCCAATTTCCCGCAGCAAAACTCGCAAAGCAGTCGCGAAGCGGTTCAAGATCACCGCTCGCGGCAAAGTTTTGCGCGCCCAATCGTCCCGGCGTCATTTGCTTTCCGCCAAAAACGCGAAACGCAAACGGCACCTGGGCAAAATGGCGCGGGTGGACAAAACGGACGAGGCGCGAGTAAAAGCCAATCTGCCGTTCGGTTAACCCGTAGGGGCGAACCCACAGGTGGATCGGGCGCTCTGCGGGCGATGCCAAAAATAATGCGGCTTCGCCGCCAAGATTCTCATCGAGGTCCGAGCCGGACTGGCGTTGGACTGCTCGATTCAGCACGCTCAACGGAATTGCGGCTTTGGCGCCGGAGTTTGTTGGCTCTGCGGCTTTGCTGTTATCTGCCGGATCGCTTCCTGCGAATCGGGCGCCGGTTCCGGACTATAAAGATCGCGCCGGTTCGCGAGCGTGGTGCACGCGCATTGCGATGCCGCCAGGATTAGAAGCGCCAGCCATTTCACAGTGCGATCATAAAAACTCCATTGCACGATGTCGATCCGTTCGGCTTCGCTCAGGGCAACCTGTTGCTCAGGGCAAGCCTTGCGGTAAGTTTCGGTTCCGTCAGGGGCTACGGATTGAGGACTGACGAAACCCGCCAGGGCAGGAATGCAGCAACGGTAGTTTGATCCTCCTTGCCGTAGTTCTCTGGCGGATTTTTTTAATCTCCTCGGCTTGAAACGCAGAGAACCGCGCGTCCATCCGGGTTATTATTCGCAATGCACTCGGCAACCGCTTTGCTGCGCGCGAGCTCGGATGTAACCGCATACGCCGATCCCCACCCGCCTGTGCTCCGGTCGGAGATGGCGAGCGCAATATAACTGTTTCTGCACCAATTGGTGCGCGCATCAGAGCGGTGGCATTTCTTCAGCGCGTTCGCCAACGCTGCTTCTTTTGTTTTCTCTCCGTTGGCGTAGGCCCAATGGACCGTGCTCGGAGAGAATGCAATTGCCGCGTAAGTATCGCCTTCCGCTGCGACGAGCGTTGGACGAGTCCCGAACGCGAGGATGGCTACGATCAACAAAATTACGCGAGTCCCGTTTTTCATATTGATTCGACAAGAGTCTGTTCACACCCCTCGGTCAAGTTTCTTTCGACATGCTCCAACCGATCGCATTAACGCGCCGCAATTTTACATGCGATATTTGCGGCGCTCCTTTGATACGTGAAATTGCTCAAAGTCAAAACCGCGCGCTTTGCCCAGGTCGTTGAAAAAACGGGCAAACCCGAAGTTTACACGCTCTGGCAAAAGCCGGCGCAAGATCGACATCTACAATCGGAGATCAAAAACAACCGTGTGATGACGATTCAAAAAAGTGAAGCCGGCAGCGAATTCGGCATCGTTGGATTTAAAGAAAAGAAAGGTGCGAGCTATCTCATCTTCCCGAAATCGTTGAAGCGCTTCGAGAACAAGCGGATCGTTGGGATCAATTGGGACCTGATTAAAACACGATGATCTGTAGGGGAAGGAGTTTGCTTCCCATTCGAATCGAATGGGACGCTGACAGCGTCCCCTACAGCGATGTGCTAAATTCGTGAAAAGCATGACCAAGGACGAACAGTTGCGCTATTCGCGGCACATGATCATGCCGGAAGTTGGCGCCGAAGGACAACGACGTTTGAACGCCGCCCGCGTTTTGTGCATCGGCGCGGGCGGGCTCGGATCGCCGGCCGCACTTTATCTTGCTGCTGCTGGCATCGGAAAACTTGGCCTCGTCGATTTCGACGATGTCGATCTTAGCAATTTACAGCGGCAGATTTTGCACGGCACCAAAGACGTCGGCCGG
>QHPY01000027.1 GCA_003219215.1 Verrucomicrobiota bacterium
AAGGAGCCCATCAGGAGATTCTTCAGCTCCGAAATCCAAGCGACCGATTCGACCTGAACCGGGTGCAACGCGAAGATTGCCCCAGCCAACCATGCGCCTGGCACTTTCAAGCGTGCAAGGATGCACCAAACGAGAAGCGCATTGCCAAGGTGAAGGAAGATATTTACCCAGTGATATCCCGCTGAATTTAAGTCCCAGAACGAGCGTTCGATTCGCAAAACCGTGTAGGCGAGTGGAAAATATTGCGACGGCGCATCGAGGGAAAACCAGATGCGACGCAAGCCGTCGGGGGCCGTCAATAAATAGTTGTGTGTGACATATCGGTCGTCGTCCCAGATGAATCCGCCATGCCATGCCGGCCGGTAGATCAGAATCGTGAACAGGCCGAGACCTACCGCGCCCAAACATGCCAGTCGACGCGGCTTCGTAAAGCAGCGACCCATGGGTGCGATGTTATTTGAGTTAGTTGAGACTTCCAAAGAGATTTCGAAACTTCCAAATCTTCCTATTGGTAGATCGCGTTTGCTTTGACCGAGAGCAATGAAGATTCTATCGATTCAACGATGAGCAACCGTGCAACGCCTGTTTGGAAAATCGCCGGACTTTGTATTTTACTCGCCAGTCTGGTCTGGCTGGTTTTTGGCCAAACCCTGGGGCACCAGTTCGTCAATTTGGATGACGAATCATATGTCTACGCCAATCCGGTCGTAAGTCAGGGCCTGACTGCGCAAGCGATCGGGTGGGCGTCTACTCACATCGTCTCACACAATTGGCATCCGCTGACCACGATTTCACACATGGTCGATTGCCAGCTGTTCGATTTGAAACCCGCCGGTCACCACTTCACCAATGTGATGCTGCACACAATTGCCGCGATTCTGCTTCTGATCGTGTTGCATCAGATGACGGGCGCGTTATGGCGAAGCGCCTTCGTGGCGGCGATTTTTGCGATCCACCCACTCCGCGTCGAATCAGTCGCCTGGATCGCCGAGCGCAAAGATGTTTTAAGCGCCGTCTTTTTCATGCTCACGATCGGCGCATACGTGCAGTTCGTGCGTCGGCCCACATTCCTTCGCTACCTCATATTGTCGATCTTCTTTGCTCTCGGCCTCATGTCCAAGCCGATGCTGGTCACAGTTCCCTTTGTTCTCCTGCTTCTCGATTATTGGCCACTGCGGAGATTTCAAACCGCGCGCTCAACAATTTCGAAATTACTCCTGGAAAAAATTCCTCTTTTGATCCTGGCAGCTCCGGTTGGGGCAGTCACTGTTCTTATTCAGCGTCACGGGATCAATTCCGTCGAAAACCTTTCTCCGCCATGGCGCATCGGCAATGCGTTTGTGAGCTTGCTCATCTATATCCGCCAAATGCTATGGCCGTTCGATCTGGCGGTTTTTTATCCGCACTCGGGTGACCAACTTCCTCTCTGGCAAATTGCAATTTCGAGCGCGTTGTTCATCGCAATCACTGCGGCAGTGTTCGTTGTCCGTAAACAGCGACCTTATTTTTTGAGCGGCTGGCTCTGGTACGTCAGCATGTTGGCCCCGGTGATTGGGATAATACAGGTCGGTTCTCAAGCGCATGCTGACCGCTACACATATTTGCCACAAATCGGGCTCTATCTAGCTGCCACCTGGGGCATGGCCGATTTCTCGCTGCGATGGCTGAACGGTCGACTCATCTTAAGAATCAGCGCAGGGGTTGTGCTCGGTCTCTCAATGTGGCGTGCCTGGAATCAGGCATCATTCTGGCGGGACAGCCAGTCTCTTTGGAACCACGCTCTCACCGCTACTGACGACAATGATTTGGCGCACGAAAGGCTTGCCAGCGCGCTTTTGGACAAGGACCGGCCAGACGAAGCGATTGTGCAAGCGCAGCTGGCAATAAATCTCAAAGCCGACAACGCCAGTGCCCAAAATGATTTTGGGGTCGCTCTCGCCCGGAGAGGACAGCCCGAGGAAGCGATCACGCATTTCTGGAAAGCGCTCGAGGCAGATCCCAATCTTTCAAGGCTCCATTACAACATTGCGAATGTTTTGGTCGCGAAAGGAGACGCCGCCCAAGCCACGCTCCATTACCAAAAGCAATTGGAGATCGACCCTAACTTTGCCGAAGCACATAACAATTTTGCCACGCTTCTTCTGCGAGAGGGACATCTCGATCAGGCTACCGATCATTTGGCTAAGGCGTTGCAGTTGAAGCCAAATTATGCCGAGGCACGCAACAATTTGGCCGTCGCTCTGTCGCAGAAAGGGCGAATGGACGAAGCTGTCGCCCAATGGGAAAAAACGCTTTCGATCGACGCGAACAATTTAGACGCTCACAGCAATCTCGCGTGGGTTTTGGCAACGTCTCCTACGAGCTCTATTCGAAATGGCTCGATGGCCTTGGACCACGCGCAGCGCGCGCTTCGTCTTTCTGGGGAATCGAATCCTCGTATTTGGAGGCTTTTCGCAGCCGCGGAAGCGGAGCTTGGCCGCTTCGATGCGGCGATCGACGCTGCTGAAAAAGCGCTGCGGTTAGCTGAGAGTCAAAACAATGTCGCGCTCGCCCGCACTCTGGAATCAAATATCGCTCTGTTCCGAAACGCGTCTCCGCTTCGCGATATCAATCAAGCCACTACTTCGCAGCCCTAGCTGGACCCGCTTTTTCGCAAGCAAACCTAGTTTTCTCGCGCGCATCTGCGAAAACAAGCGGCCGGGTCTCTTTCGAAACCCGGCCGCTGAATTGTTGAGGTTGAGGAGTGGCTAGAACCGTTTCTTGATTGCGAGGTACCAGAGCCGACCTTTTGGGTTGGCCGTCTGTTCGTCAAACCCGTTCTCAAAGGCCGCAGCCACAAATGGCGGCTGTTCGTCGAACACGTTGTCGAGGCCGAGTGTGATGGTCGTATTGTTCAGCCACGCTCTCCATCCGCACGGATTGTATTCCGCCGTTGAGACCGGCATCACGTTCTTCTCCTTGCCGTCCTTCATCTTCACGTTCTTGCCGCCATCCTTGGCGTAACCGGCTACCTCGTTTTGGGCCGCAGGCGGTGGCAGGTTGAAGGTGTAGTTGATGATCAGATCCAAGGTCACGAATTCGCGTACCTTGCGGTCCGAAGTACCCTGACATCCGGCCCCAGTAACTGGGTTACACTCCTCGAAGCCTGGGTGCACATGGCCCGAGAAGAACGTGAAGGCGGAGTTGTCCCAGTACTGGCCGACGTAGTGGACGACAACACCTGTGTCGATGCCTTGCATCCACGAGCCGGAGGGGCCGTCGTAGAACAAGCTAGCGTACCAGCGGTTGTGCGTGAAGGAGCCGCCTCCGCCTGGACCCTGGAAGCCGCCGCCGAATTTTCCGACAGCGGTCACTCGTTTCCCGCCTGGGAGTACCGCTATATCAACGTCGGCCAGGTAGGTTTCGTTCCAAGTGGCAGTAAACGTTCCCCAGTCTCCGTGCCCGAGGCGCGTGGTATCGAATATCTCCACCGCTTCAAAGTCCCAAGCACTCAGGATTTCCGTTCCGAGGTTCTGAAACGGTGTGAATATCAACGTAAGCGGAGTTCCAGGGCCCCCAGCGCGTTGAATAAAGGATGGACCGAGAAACTGGGTTCCGCCGGATCCGCCGGATGCGTGCTCAATTAAGAACTGTGGATCGAGAGTTGTAGTGAACTCGCGTAGGTCGATATGGATATAGTCGGCCGAAAGCGTTAAGCCCTGCAACGGAGCCCACCACTTGCCAGGAGTGAGCACGGCACCATAAGTGTACTCGTACGCTATCTCCGGTTTCAAATTCCTGTTGCCCGCAAGTATCTGCTGGACCTGCGGCTCAGTGCCGCAGCCTCCGCACGTATCGCGCACATTGGGGAATGATTGCGATTGTCCCGAGAATAATTCGAACAGGGTCGGGGCATGGAATGCCTCGATGTAAGCAGCGCGCAACGTCAAAGACTGATCGATCGGCTGCCACCGAACGTCGATTTTCGGCCGTTGCGTATCGCCGAAATCGCTATACCACTCTTCACGCTCGGCAAATCCGAATTCCAAGCTGTACGCTCCCGGGAAATTCCAAGTCGGCCCGGTTACCGGCACGCGGACTTCTTCGAAGATCGACCAGGTGTCGCGAGAGCCG
>QHPY01000028.1 GCA_003219215.1 Verrucomicrobiota bacterium
GCAAATGGAATTGCGCGGCCCTGAGATCGGGAGACGGAAGTTGAGCTTGCTCAGTATTGTCGTTCCTGCTGTTGACGAAGCCAACTGCATCGCGGCCACGGTAAACCATCTTCATCTCGAGCTGGAATCGAACAGGATTCCTCATGAGATTGTTGTCGTAAACGACGGTAGCAAAGACCGAACCTGGTCCGTTCTCCAGGAAATCGCGGCAAGTAATCCGGCGTTGCGTCCGATTAATAATGAAGGCCGGCACGGCTTTGGTCGTGCTGTAATCAGGGGTATTGATGCCGTCCGCGGAGATGCAGTGGTGGTGGTGATGGCGGACGAATCCGACGATTGCCACGACGTTGTCGAATATTGGCGGGCATTGAACGACGGCTGGGATTGCGTCTTTGGCAGCCGTTTTGTGAAGGGTGGCAATGCTATTGACTACCCATGGTTTAAGCTAATCATCAACCGCCTGGCGAATCTTTTGATTCGCATTCTGTTCCAGATACCGTTCAACGACACGACCAATGCATTTAAGGCGTATCGCAAGACCGCGCTGGACGGTTGTCGCCCTTTTCTCTCACCGCATTTTAATCTCACGGTGGAGTTGCCGTTAAAGGCGATCGCGCGCGGCTACTCCTGGACGGTTCTACCGGTAACATGGCGTAATCGCCGGACCGGCGCGCCGAAGTTTAAGATCAAGGAGATGGGCAGCCGCTACTTTTTCATCATTGCTTACGTGTGGCTAGAAAAGTATTTCAGCAGAGGAGATTATCGGAAGGTAGCATTCAACGGTGGGTCAGCTTCTACAAAGCGCTTAGAAGAATCGGCAACGCCCCGGTCTTGATTTGGCCTTCAGTATCGGGATCTCTATCTGGGCAAACCTGACGGTCTATCGCCTGCAATCGTAGGCGGCCGCCATTGTGATCGTGCGATTCGACAATGGTAACGTGCGGGCAATCGACGAGATTTGCCAACAGCTTGCGGGCATAGCGAACCGACTGGGAGAACAAGTGATTGCAATCACAGCCTCATTACCGTGTGGGTATTCAGTGAGCGCGTCCAGCGGTCCGACGCAGATATTAGGATTAATGAAGGGTCGGTAAAGAATGACCGGATCCGCGTAGAGACAATCGAGTCTTCTAACGAAGCGCGCATCGGTCTCGAGCGCCCGTGCATGTTCGCGCGCCGATATCCCCCAGTAATCGGTCTCAAACAACCGATCGATGTCCAGGAAACGCCCAAATTCGTTAAAATAGACATATTGATAGGGGTGCAACCGCACTTGGTCCCACAAGAACATGCCTAACGCTAACAGAGCCGCAGCCAACGCCACTCTACGAGAAGCCAAGTATATCGCGATGAGTGCTAGCAAGAACAATAATGGATAGATGAACAGAAGTTGCCTTGTCTCATCGTAAAGGTGCGCTCGCAGAGCGACGATGACGATCAACACGTAAACGCTACCAAACAGAAGTGTGAGATAAGCGATTCGTTGAAAAGAATGGCCCCAAATCTTTTTGAATGTGAACGGAACCACTGCGATACCCGCAACGATGACTAGTGGTAACTTGACCGCGAACCAACCGAGCAAATACGCCGGGGTCGCGTAGGATTCCATGCATTGACCCCACGTGAGAGTGCATCCCGGCTGGTAATACCAGCCGACGAAGTGGATCCCTGCAAAGATTTCGCGCCATGGGTTCAGCCAGACAGCGGGGAATGCGAGAATGACGAGGAAAAGTAAGATAGCCGAGAAGCAGGTTATCTTCTGCCACGTCAAAATTCTGGATCTTGGGCCAGGTGGTTTGGAAAAATCTGCGACGCCGAACGTGAACGCGTACTGAACTAGAATCATCAATCCCGGGATTCGGATCGACGCGAGAGCCGCGGTCGCGCAAGCAAGCCCGGCCACATCCGCTACCGATTTATCCTCGGTACGATGAAGGTGTCGTTTTACCAACCTCAACGACAAGTAGGTGCAGATGAGGTACATGGACATGAATGGACTATCTCTCACATTTATCATCGCGTGGCCGAACAGGTAGGGGCATGCGGCATATGTGGCCGAAGCGGCGGCGGCGATGCCGCGTTCGTTAATGAAGAATCGCGCACAGCGGTAGAAGGCGGCGACGGAGATTGCGAATAGGAAAAAGATAACGGGCCGAATTGCGAGCAAGAGCGCTGTGTCCGCGTCGACTCTTAACGCCCGGGCGAGATGCGGCTGAAGCAGAATTTGGAATGGGTAGGCGAGCAGGTCGAAGCCAATTCCATAATACCTGTCGCCATAGGACTGGAGGTGATTGTATTCCTCCAAGTTGCCTTGAAGCAGGCTCTTCGCCGCGCTCGTAATTGTACGGAATGTCAATTGTTCAGTGGCATCATCGATTGTTAAACCCGACTGAACTGAGGCGATACCACCAAGGACGGCAAAGACCAAAAGCAGCAATGAAAGAACAACTCTGGTTGCGACGAACCGATTCCGGAACACTGCTGTGACGCGCATCCTTTTGCCGACAGTGCATGTGACGGGGTTCAGCCGAAATTGCAAGGAGTTACGACCCTTTGTTCCCATTTAGTGATTTCGGGCGTTAGTTTCTTACACCGGCGAACGTCTGCGGCCGGAGTTGCGCGCGGATTCACGGGCTTGCGCTTCGACGAGCTAACGGGCTAAAAACTGACCTGGCTCGCGTCCGCAGCTCGGACTAAGCACAAACGGCACCTCCATGATCGAACCAGCGAGAAACGCTCCGAAGTGGTCCGCAGTCGCGCTTTTATTGCTCGTCAGCCTGATCGCGGTGAGCCTTTTTTTCTCACCCGGAACGGGCGATGTCTCGATTTGGGGCGACTGGATCCGTGAAATTTCGAGTTACGGATTGATCGGTGGATTTAAGCATAGCGGGACCGATTATCCGCCGCTCGCATTCGTCCTGCTTGCCGCCGTTTCGCGCGGCGCGGCGGCATTTGGAATCGCGCAGTTCCTCGTCCTGAAGTTTTCGCTGGTGCTCTTCCTCTTTGTCACTGCAGCGTGCTTTTATTGGTTCACCCGCAATCTCATTCTCACCGCGGCACTCGAGCTGGCGCTTACCCTCAACAGTGTCGGCCTCGCTTACCTCGACATCTATTTTGCGCCGTTCCTGATCGCAGGACTTTTCCTTTTGCAGCGCGGCAATCTGAACCTCGGATTCGTTCTGTTCGTCATCAGCTGTTTCACGAAGTGGCAACCGTTGATCATCGCTCCGTTCGTTTTGGTTTACGTGCTTGACCTCGCCAGAGAACGCGCACCCGAAAATCACCGAATCAAAACGCAAATGCTGCCGTTCCTGCTCGCAGCCGGCGCAGTCGCGCTTCCGCT
>QHPY01000076.1 GCA_003219215.1 Verrucomicrobiota bacterium
TGTTTCCGGTGCCATCGATGGTGAGAGCTTTCGCGGTATTCACTGCGCCGCTGATCGTCAGAAGATTCCCTGAGCTGTTCCTCCAGGTTTGGGCATTTCCCACTTTCAAAGAAGCACTGATCGTAAGTGTGAAAGCGTTTGCATTATCGACCAGAATGCCGAGACCGGCGGTCCCGTTGATCGTATTGCCTTGCAGCGTGAGCGTGAAGCCGGAATCAGAAATAGTGACGTTTTGCCCAACACTGCCCGTCATCCAAATACCGCCGGCGCTCGCATTTCCTGCCAGGTTCGGCTGGTTGCTAAATGCGCTGTTGAATTCGGCATTATCGCCCGCTGACGGCGCGCCGCCGGTCCAGTTGGAGTTCGTTCCCCAAGTTGTGTTGGTCGTACCAGTCCAGACCCGGTCGGCTGCGAAGACCGCTTGCGGGGCAAAAAATAAAATAAACAAGAACGCGCGCGGCGATGGCAAAATAGATTGCCGCCCCAAGCGCCTGTTCCCACGGCCCAGGAGACGCATTTGGGGTCGTATTTAGCCACTCCTGTGCCACTTATAGTCTACAATGCCGCCAGTCGGGCGCGGCTGAAATGGTTTAGGCCGCGAGACGGAACCGGTTACACCGACTACTACGACCGACCAGGTTTTTGGCGGCTTACTAAAAAGGCTGCGAGAGCGGCACGCGACGAATGCGCAACTTGAACTTTCTCAGCCGGGGCGTAATCAACAGCGCATTCTGCAGGTGATAGAGAAGCGCGCGAAATAGATTTTCCACCCTTCGCTTTTCAGCATGGCATATGCCACACGCACGAGAGCTGATTTCGCATCCGAAATTCGCTCGCTGCTCTCCGTTTTACCTTCTACTTTCTACTTTCTAATTTTTACTTACGCTTAGCGCCTTATGCCGTACAAAGATGTCGCTCCGCCAAATGGCGAAAAAATTACCCGAACCGACCGGCTCAATGTGCCGGACAACCCGATCATTCCTTTCATCCGAGGCGATGGCACCGGCCCCGACATTTGGGCGGCGAGCGTGCGCGTGTTCGATGCCGCGGTAAAGAAAGCGTTCGGCGGCAAAAAGAAAATAGCATGGTTCGAAGTGTTCGCGGGTCAGGCGGCCAAGGACAAATTCGATTCGTGGTTGCCGGACGATACGGTGGATGCGTTCCGCGAATATCTCGTCGGCATTAAAGGTCCGCTGACGACGCCGGTCGGCGGCGGCATTCGTTCGCTTAACGTCGCGCTCCGGCAGCTTCTCGATCTTTTCGTTTGTCTGCGCCCAGTGCAGTACTTCAAAGGCGTCCCCTCGCCGGTCAAACATCCGGAGAAAGTCGACATGGTGATCTTCCGCGAAAACACGGAAGACATTTATGCCGGGATCGAGTACGCCGCCGGGACGCCGGAGTCGCAAAAGATCCTGGATTTTTTCCAAAAGGAATTTCCAAAAGAATTCGACAAGATCCGGTTCGGAACGCGCGAAAAGGCGGCGGAGTTTTGGAAACGAGTCGGCGCGCCGGAAAAAGACAACGTGATGGTCGGACTGGGACTAAAACCGGTGAGTCGCTCCGGCAGCGTGCGCTTGATCCACAGCGCGATCAGTTACGCGATCCTCAATCAACGCAAAAGCGTCACGCTCGTGCACAAGGGCAACATCATGAAGTTCACCGAGGGTGCGTTTCGCGATTGGGGCTACGATGTTGCGAAAAATTATTTCGGCGCGGAAGAGATCGACGACGGGCCGTGGTGCAAAATTCCAATGAGCAAACCTGGCGGCGGCATTGTGATCAAAGACGCGATCGCCGACATCACGTTGCAACAGGTACTGATGCGGCCGGAAGATTTCGACGTGATCGCGACGCTGAATTTGAACGGCGATTACTTGAGCGACGCACTGGCTGCGCAAGTCGGCGGGATCGGGATCGCGCCGGGCGGCAATATTAATTACATCACCGGTCACGCCGTATTCGAAGCGACCCACGGCACCGCCCCGAAATACGCGAACCAGGACAAGGTGAATCCCGGCTCGGTGATTCTTTCCGCCGAAATGATGTTCCGTTACATGGGCTGGAGCGAAGCAGCCGATTTAATCTTGAAAGGATTGAAGGGCGCGATCGCGAGCAAACGCGTGACCTACGATTTCGCGCGGTTGATGGAGGGCGCGACTGAGATCAAATGCAGCGAATTTGGAACTAATGTTATCGACCACATGTGATTTGGCAGAGCCTACGATCGCAATCACGCCGAAGCCTTGGCGAAGGCGGATGTTCGCAGTTCGGCGATAATGTGATCGAGCACATGTGCCGCGGCCCGCTTGGCGCGGCCGCGAATGACGAAATCCGAATGCCGAATATCGAAGGAATTCCGAATTCCAAATAGCTAAGATCGACAATCAACCGGCTCCTGAGACAAAATCCGGAACCGGCAACGTCTTTTATCGAACCTATGCGTACATTCTTTACCTCATTTGTAATTTTCCTCGCAGCGATCGCCGTTCTCCCCGCGCAAAAACGAAACATCACTGAAAAAGATCTCTGGGATTTTGTCTGGATCGGCGATCCGCAGGTCTCGCCGGATGGATCGCGCGTCGCGTTTGTGCGCGTGACCGTGAACGAAAAGAAAGAAGGCTACAACACTTCGATCTGGTCAGTGCCGACGAGTGGCGGTGAAGAACCGCATCAATTGACCAAGGGCGATCACGATTCGACGCCACAATGGTCGCCCGACGGAAAATTTCTACTCTTCGTTCGCGCGACCGAAAAGGACGGCAAACCCGAGCCGTCGCAATTGTCGATCTTGCCAATGGCCGGTGGCGATTCTTTCTCGTTCACCGATCTGCCAAAAGGCGCGAGCAACCCGGCTTGGTCGCCGGACGGAAAGACAATTGCGTTTACGAGCGAGACAAATCCGGAGGATCTGGCAAAGCAGGAAAAGAAAAAGAAAAAGGAAGAAGAATTAAAGAAAGCGGTCGGCGCGACCTCTCCAACCGCTTCGCCGGAGGCGTCAAAAAGTCCGGCTGAGAAAAATGGGTCGACGAAGGCCGCTTCCGAAGAGCCCGCGAAAAAAGCAGAGGCGGAATCAGAGCACGAGAGCGACGTGCGCGTGATCACGCGCGCGGTCTACCGCGAAGACAACGAAGGGTATTCCGATCCAAAACATCCGGCGCACATCTGGACAATCCGTGCGCCGCGCAATGCCGATGAAAAGGTGCAACCAAAGCAACTGACATTTGGCCGCTTCGACGAAGGCAACATCGTCTGGTCGAAGGATGGCGCGCAGATTTATTTTGTTTCGTTGCGCGTGGACGAGCCGTACTACGAGCAGCCGAAGAGCGAACTTTATTCGATCAGCGCCAACGGCGGCAGCGCGACCAAGGTCAACTTGATCGACATGGATTTGGGCGGTTTTTCGCTCAGCCCAGATGGCAAACAACTCGCCTTCGTCGCATCGGTCACCCAACCGGTGAACTCGTACACCCAGCCGGACCTGTGGGTTGTCGATCTTACCACGAACGCAAAACCGCGAAACTTAACCGCAAAATTTGATTTCGACATCGGCAACGGGCCGTTCGGCGACAACGCAGCTCCGCGCGCGGGCGGACGCAATCCCCCAATTTGGACCGCGGATGGAAAAAGTTTGATTGAACTCTACGGCAAGGAAGGAAAATCGATCCTTGCCTCTTTCGATGCGACCAGCGGAGCGGTCACCGATTTGGTGAGCGGAAATCAAGCCGTGCTCCGAGTTCGCGCTTCGAACGATGCGTCCAAGCTCGTTTATACGAGTTCCACGGCGACACGGATCAACGATTTGTTTGCTTTAGATCGACAATCAGCAAACGCGCAGCCGCAACAGCTGACGGATGTTAACAAGGAGCTTTTTTCCAAACTGAACCTGACCGAGCCGGAAGAAATATCCTACAAAAGTTTCGACGGAAAACCGATTCAGGCCTGGGTGCAAAAGCCGCCGGATTTTAATGCCGCAAAAAAATATCCGCTCATCCTCAATATTCATGGCGGACCGCACGCGGCTTACGGATATATTTTCGAACACGAATTCCAATGGATGGCAGCGAAAGGTTACGTGGTGCTGTTTCCAAATCCGCGCGGCAGCACAACCTACGGCCAGGATTTCGGTAATGTGATCCAGTATCATTATCCCGGCGACGATTTCAAAGATTTGATGGCCGGGGTGGATGAGCTGGTGCGACGCGGTTACATCGACGAAAAGAAACTTGGCGTGACTGGTGGAAGCGGTGGCGGATTGCTAACGAACTGGGTCGTGGGTCATACCACCCGTTTCGCGGCGGCAGTCGCGCAGCGGGACATCGCGAGCTGGACGCACTGGTGGTACACGGCGGACTTCACTTTGTTTCAACCGGCGTGGTTTAAAGGACCGCCGTTCGATGAGGAACAGGATTTCAAAGCGCGCTCGCCAATTACTTACATCAAAGATGTGAAGACGCCGATGATGTTCATTCTGGGCGAAGTCGATTACCGCACACCGCCTGGCGCGGGCGGCGAAGAAATGTTCCGTGCGCTTAAGTTTCAGAAAATCCCGACGGTGATGGTGCGGTTTCCGAACGAATCACACGAGCTCTCCCGCTCCGGCCAGCCGTGGCATCGAGTCGAGCGATTGCAGAATATTGTTGGCTGGTTCGACCATTGGTTGCTCGGCGTCGCTAAACCGGAGTACGAAGTGGCGCCGAAAGAAGAAGTTTCGATCAAGCGCGAAAGCACCGAGCCAAAACCGGCGAAACCGCCGAGATAAAGTCCGAGCCGGACTGGCGTTTGCAGTTGGCTCGGCCGAGCGTTTTAAGCCAAAAATTTAAGAGAAGACATCCGCCGACGCCAAGGCTTTGGCGTGACAGGCAGAGGTCGTCGCTCCATTATTCTTAGATATGGCTTCTTCATCGCTCTGGCAGCGATTCCAGCAATACTTTTTGCGCTACGACGACCTCGATTTTTCGATCGACATCAGTCGGTTGAAATTTCCGGACGATTTCTTCGACAAGATGCGGCCGAGGATCGACAAGGCGTTCACCGCCATGCGCGACCTGGAGGCGGGCGGAATCGCGAATCCAGACGAAAAAAGAATGGTTGGCCATTACTGGCTACGAAAACCGACACTCACGCCCAATGCTGAGTTGCGCGCCGATATCGAAAACACAAACGCGCTGATCAAAAAATTCGCCGCCGATGTCCATTCTGGAAAAGTCAAAGGTGGCCGCGGCGAAAAATTTCAGCACGTTCTCTCCATCGGAATTGGCGGCTCCGCGCTTGGGCCGCAGTTCATCGCCGACGCGCTCGGGACAGCGCAGGATCCGACGGACATTTACTTCTTCGACAACACCGACCCGGATGGATTCGACCGAGTGTTCGATAAGATCGATAATGAGCTCGGGCGCACGGTTGTGGTGGTCATTTCGAAATCGGGTGGAACGAAAGAAACACGGAACGGAATGCTGGAAGCAGAAGCGCGCTTCAAAGCAGCCGGACTTGATTTCGCTAAACACGCGGTCGCAATCACCGGCGTCGGCAGTGATCTCGATAAGCTCGCGCAGAAAAATGGATGGCTGGCGCGTTTCCCGATGTGGGATTGGGTCGGCGGCCGCACTTCGGTGATGAGCGCGGTCGGTTTGGTGCCGATGGCGTTGGAAGGTTTCGACATCGACAATTTCCTCGCCGGCGCCGCGGCGATGGACGAGCGAACACGAATAAACGATTTTCGGCAAAATGCCGCGATGCTGCTCGCTTTGATGTGGTTTTATGCCGGCAACGGTCGCGGCGAAAAAGACATGGTGGTGCTGCCCTACAAAGACCGGTTGCTGCTCTTCAGTCGATATCTTCAGCAATTGGTGATGGAATCGTTAGGCAAAGAAAAAGATCTCGACGGCAAAACCGTCAATCAAGGGATCGCCGTTTACGGAAACAAAGGATCAACTGATCAACACGCTTACGTGCAGCAACTGCGCGACGGCGTCCTGAATTTCTTTGTCACATTTATTGAAGTAGCGAAAGATCGCCATCGGGCCGCGTTCCAAGTGGAAGACGCTGTTACCAGCGGCGATTATCTCCACGGCTTTCTTCGCGGAACGCGCGCGGCGCTTTATGAGAAAGGACGTGAATCGATCACGGTGAGCATTTCTGAGGCGAATGCATTTAACATCGGAGCGCTGATCGCGCTCTATGAGCGCGCGGTCGGCTTCTACGGGTCACTCGTTAACATCAACGCTTATCATCAACCAGGGGTAGAAGCGGGCAAGACGGCGGCGACGCGATTGCTACAGCTCCAAAACGACGTCCGCGGAAAACTTTCAGGTGGGACCGGGAAGACCGCGGAGGAATTTGCGCGGGCGATCGACGCCGACCCGGAGGATGTTTTTCACGTTTTGCAACACCTTGCGAGCAACGATCCGCGCGTCCAGATTTCGAAAAGTGAAGAGCCGTCCGATGACAAGTTTTCCCTCGCGGAATAGCATTTGCTCGATGTCGCCCTGAATTATGTCGAGCTCTTCCGAGCAACCAGGGAACGAGCCGCCGAGCGTGCGGTGGCACGATATGGTGAAGTTTGTCCGCCAGCTGAGTCACGATATTCGAAACAATTTGAACGCAGTCGAGCTGCAATCGGCTTACCTGGCTGAGCTGGCTGAAGAAACGGAAATGAAGAACGAGATTCAACGCCTGCGCGAAATGGTTTCCGAAGTCGGAGCCAATCTGCAGGGGCTAACGGCCGGGCTCAGTCAGGTCAGCCGCACTCCCATTTCCTATCCAGCAGCGGATTTCATCGAGGATTTGAAACAAAAACTGGCGAAGGATTTTGCGGATAACGCGGCCAAGGTGACTTGGGACATGCAATTGAAAGATGCGACGTTACAAATCGATCCGCAGTTGGCGCAGCAAGCTTTTCTGGAGCTTTTCAGCAACGCTTTTCAACACGAACGCAATATCAAGACGATTTCGGCCAAAGCCTACCTCGACAAAGACCGTTTCGTGTTCGAGCTGCGCGAACCGAAAGTGCGTTTCGAATTATCGACTGAAAATTGGGGACGCGAACCGCTGCGAAACGTGAGCCAGGGCCACTATGGACTCGGTCTCAACCGCGCGCGGTCGATCACAGAAGCTCACGGGGGCAATTTCCGGGCGGAGTACGATCAGAAAACATCGACGCTCGTGACTACACTGACGCTGCCGTCTTTCCCGGCGGAGAAACGTTAAGGGGAGATGAAACAGAGTCGCCGCATTTTGATTATCGATGATGAGCGACCGATTTTGCTCACACTCGAGGCGTTGCTCAGCCGTCATGGATTCGAGACTGAGACCGCCGCCACCGCCGCGGCCGGACTAAAAGCATTGAAAAATAAAGCGGCGTCGCTCGTTCTCCTCGATTTGCAATTGCCGGACGCGGAAGGATTGCAAATGCTCGAGCAAATCAAAACCGAGCGCCCGGAAACGCAGGTCATCATTCTGACCGCGCACGACACGCTCAACAATGCGATCGAATCGATCAAACGCGGCGCGTATCATTTCATTAGCAAGCCCTACGCGCCGGAGGAACTGCTCAGCCTCGTCGAGAAGGCACTGGAAAAGCAATCGCTTCTTCACGAAACGCAAAAACTGCGGGAGAAGACCGAAGAACTCGAGAAGCGATTGGAGATAGCAGAGATGCGCTTCACGCCAGTGTTCAAGAGCAAGGCGATGCAGGAGATCGAAGAGCTGATCAACGCGATGGCGCCGTCGGAAGCGAATGTCTTGATCACGGGCGAAAGCGGAGTCGGCAAGGAAGTGATCGCGAATTTGATTCATCATCGCAGCCGTCGATCGGAGCGGCCGATGGTGAAACTCAATTGCGCGGCGTTTCCGCAGACGATGATCGAGGGCGAGCTGTTCGGTTATGTCAAAGGCGCTTTCACCGGCGCGATGAACGATTTTCCGGGAATGATCGCAGAAGCGGACGGAAGTACACTTTTTCTGGACGAGATTTCAGATATGCCGATAGACTTGCAGACGCGGTTCCTGCGCGTGTTGCAGGAGCGCGAATTTCGGCCGCTCGGAAGCACTCGCGTGCTAAAAGCGAATTTTCGCGTCATTGCGGCAACGAATCGGCCAATTCCACAGGCGCTGGCCGAGAATCGACTGCGCTCAGATCTGTATTACCGGCTCAATACTTTCCAGATTGAAGTGCCGCCATTGCGCGAGCGGAAGCAGGATATTCCACCGCTGGTCACGTTTTTCGTAAAACAATTCGCACAGCAACTCGGCAAATCCGAGCCCGAGATTTCGCCGGAAGCGTTTCAAAAGTTGCGTGATTACTCGTGGCCGGGAAACGTGCGCGAATTGCAAAATGCGATGGAATACGCGGTGGTGTTGGCGAGGCAAGACACAGTTGGAGTGAAAGAATTGCCCGGAGAATTGCAATTGCCGGCCGCGTTGCAACAAATCGAGCGCAGCGTCGTTTCGCAAGGCGTGCAAAGTCTGGACGAAATGGAGCGAGTAACAATTCTACAGGCGTTGGCGCAATGTCACGGGAACAAAAAGAAAGCGGCCGAGCTCCTCGGCATTCAGCGACCAACGCTTTACAACAAGCTCAAGCGCTACGCGATCGAGCTTTAATCGCGTTCGATTGCGCTCAGGACAAGGTTTGGAATTTTTGGGGTTCGATTTTAGATTGAGCGGCGGCCGGGCTGCGCAACCTAAGATCGACAATGGCGACCTCGCGACATCTTGAGAAAGTCCTGGCCCACGCCGAAGACCAGCTCGCTCTCGCCGGAAAGCGGCGGCCGACGGAAGTTCTATCGACCTACAAAAAATTTCTCAAGCTGGAGGAACATCGGCTTCGTTTGAAACATCAGGCTGGAGGTGGCGGCCGTGAAATCTGCGCCCGTCGCGGCGAGCTGGTCGACGTAATTTTACGACACGTTTTTGCCGCCGCTGCCAACGCTGTCGGTCAGTCGGAGACTTCTTTGGCGCTGATCGCGCTCGGCGGGTACGGCCGGGGCGAACTCAATCCTTTTAGCGATGTCGATGTGATGTTGTTGCACGGCGACGCTGCCGGCAAAGTTTCTCCATATATCGAGGAGATGGCGGAGCAAATTCTGTATTTGCTTTGGGACATCGGGTTCAAAGTGGGTCATTCCACACGCTCGATGAAAGAGGCCTTGGCGCAGGCTAATCACGACATGCTAACGAAAACGGCAATGCTCGAATCGCGTTTTTTGGCGGGAGACCGCGTGCTCGCCCGCGAATTTCGCAATCAATTTCGAACCAAATGCGTGATCGGCTCGGAGCGCGAGTACGTCGAACTGCGAATGCGCGATCAAGAAGCGCGCCACCGCAAGTTTGGCGACAGCGTTTATATGCAGGAACCAAATCTTAAAAACGGCTGCGGCGGTCTGCGTGATTACCAAAATTTACTCTGGATGTCCTATTTTAAAGAAGGCGCGCTGACGACGACGCACCTGGTCGGCGAAGATTGGTTGAGCGAATCGGACCAGCGCCGAATCGAAATGGCCTACGATTTTCTGCTGCGATTGCGCACGGATTTGCATTACCTCTCCAAACGCGCGGCGGACATTCTTCATCTGAACTTGCAGGAGGAGATCGCGCGGCGGTTGCGGTACCGGGAAAAGAACGGCCAGCGCGCGACCGAAGCACTGATGCGCGATTATTACAAACACACTCGAAACATTTTCCGTGTGACCGAACGCATCACCGAGCAGTTTGCCACCGGCTATGCGACGAGCGGCACCCGCGCGCTCTTCAGCTTTTTGCCTCTTCGGCGCGGCACTGAAATCCGGGTGGGATCATTCTTCGTTCGGCATGGCCAGCTTCACACTGAGCGGCGAGACCTCTTCAAGACCGATCCGTTGGAGATGATGACAGCGTTTCAACGCGCGCAGGAGCACAACATCGATCTTAGCCCGGAGCTGGAGGATTTGCTCAGCCGCGCGCTCGGACAAATCACGCGCACGTATCGCTACGCCAAAGCACCACGCGAAATTTTCAAGGCAATTTTATCGAAAAAAGGTGAGGTCGGCCGCGCTTTGCGGCTGATGCACCGGATCGATTTTCTCGGCCGCTATGTTCCGGAGTTTGGCAAACTGACTTGCCTGGTGCAGCACGAATTTTTTCATCGTTACACCGCGGACGAGCATACGCTGCTTTGCATCGACAAACTCGACGCGCTAATGCGGACAAACGATCCGAAGTTGATCCCCTATCGCCGTCTTTTCGAAAATCTGGAAGAACCATTCGTGCTTTATCTCGCTTTGCTTCTGCACGACACGGGACGGGCAGTGGGTGCGCGCCCGCATTCCGAAGCCAGCGCTCTTTTCGCGCAAAGTGTGGCCAAGCGTCTCCAGCTTTCGCCGGAGCAAAGAAAATCGCTGATTCTTTTGGTCGACCATCACGTGACACTGTCCAGCATCGCGCAGCAACGAAATCTCGATGACCCGGCGACAATTGCGGAGTTTGCGAAGGTCGTTCGAAACCAAAAAAATCTGCACGCGCTGATGTTGTTGACCCTGGCCGACGGTCAAGGGACGACCGGACAGAGTTGGTCGGATTGGAAGGAATCACTTGTCTGGCAACTTTTCCAGGCCACTTCGCAGTACCTCGCCGACCAAAAATCTTATCAAGAGCAAACCAAGATCGAGCGCGAGAGCTTGGAAGCAGCAGCGGCCGCTGAGCTGCCGTCCGATTTTGCGGATGAAATCGAAGCGCACTTCGAATTTATGCCCGACAACTATTTTCGCGCATCCGATGTTGCCGAAATTGTTCAGCATCTCAATCTGTTTCGGTCTTTCTTCGAGAACACCTCGACTCAGCTCGATCGGCCACTGGTGCCGGCCGTGAATTGGGAAGCTTTTCCACAATTCGGACACAGCATCGCTTCATTTTGCACTTGGGACCGTCTGCATCTTCTGGCGAAAATCGCGGGATCGTTTTCGGTTGTTCCACTCAATATTCTGAGCGCCGACATTTTCCCGCGCGAAGACCACGCAATTCTGGCCGTTTTTCGTGTTTGCGATACGAAAGGACAGGCCGTGACCGAGGGACAGGACCGCGCTCAGGTGGAAAACACGCTGCGTCACGCGCTCGAAGTTGAGATCTTTGAGTTTGCGTCGTTGCTCGAGGAGGCGCGCCATAAGATCCAGCATCGACGCCTGGAGGAGCTGGAATTCCCAGCCGGCATCGCCATCGATAACAAAGCGCATCCGACTTACACATTAGTTCAGATTGAGGCGCCCGATCGTGTTGGCTTGCTTTACGATTTACTGACGGCGCTCGAACAGGAAGGAACCAACATCGTTCTCTCGCGTATCAGCACCCAAAAAGGCGCTGCCATCGACACATTTTATATCACCGACAGCAGCAGTCGCGCTAAAATTACCGATTCGCATCGAATGGCCGCGCTCCAGCGCCGTTTGCGTTCGGCTATTATGGGCGGACCCGCGCACTGATTTGCACGGAATGAGCTGGCATAGACAAGTCGTCTGCTTATCGTCCCGAAATTCGAATGAATGCGCTCATCCTCGCCGCCGGGTATGCGACGCGACTTTACCCGCTGACGCTGAATAAGGCGAAGCCGCTGTTAAAAGTCGGCGGGAAACCGATTATCGAATGGCTTTTCGATAACCTTGCTTCTGTTCCCGCGCTTCGAACGGTTTACATCGTGACGAACGACAAATTCGCCAGCGATTTTCAGAACTGGGCGGACGCTTACCAAGATCGACCCGCCTTCGCAGACCGCCAGTCCGGCTCGGACCTACGGCGCGGCAGGCATCGTGGGATGCAGATCAAAATTATCAATGATGGATCAAAAAGTGATGATGATAAGTTAGGCGCGATCGGCGACATAAACCTCGTTTTAACCCGAGAGAATTTAACCGATGACGACCTACTCGTCATCGCCGGCGACAATTTGTTCCAACAACCGCTGACTGAATTCGTGAACGCGGCCAAATATTCGCAAGCCACCGTTGCCGTTCACGATGTCGGTGATCTCCAAGCCATGAAAAAATATGGCACCGTGACAATCGACAAAAATGGCGTGATCACAAACTTCGAAGAGAAGCCTGACAAACCAAAAAGCACGCTGGCCGCGGTCGCGCTCTATTATTACACACGTGAAGTGCTGCCGTTATTCACGACTTATCTCGCCGCCGGCAATAATCCGGACCAGCCCGGCCTTTTCTTGCAATGGCTCTACACCCGAAAACCGATAAACACTTTTGAGATCAAAGGTCGTTGGCTCGACATCGGAAGCAAAGAAACGCTCGAGAGCGCGGACAAGACTTTCGCGAAACTGTAGAGGCCGCTGTCCTCAGCGCCGGGCTTCAAAATAAATCGCCGCCGAGACGGCGGCCCGCTATAGCAGGATGTCGATCTTACCTGAGCCGGCCTTCATCGAACTCGATCAGATTGAAGTAGGTGCGGATATCTTTACGTCCCGCTCCGCCGGATTGTTTTAGAAAATGACTGAAGCGGGCTTTTTTGGCGGCGGTGTCGGGATGCCGTGAAATCATCGTCTGGTTCCAGTGTTCAATATCGCCAGTGGAATGTTTTAGGCCGTTCTTTTCGACCCAGCTCAAGATCGCGTCATCGTTTTCCAAACGATGCACCGCCTCTTCGAAAGCATCGCCGTCGAGCTTGAGAAAGCTGAGTAGATGTTTGTCAAAGCCGACCGTCTTGTAGTTGTAACCATCGAGGAGTCCCTTGCGATGCAGCTTGGCCTTGTCGATCAAGCGCGGGAGATGAACATAGCCGCCGAGCTTCTCGTACGGACTGCGCGGATGCAGTCTTCGCATGGGGAAACAATTATGTTGCGTGCAACGGCTGCGCCGCGCCCAACGGTATGTCTGACTCAGACTTCTTCTCGGCTGCTTTCGTTTCGGACAACAACTCGCCTTGAGTAAGATTGGCCTGACCGATGACAAGCTGCCCGGAAAACATTCCGCCTTTCTCGATCGCGATTGATTTGGCAGTCACGTTACCATCCAAGGCGCCGGTTTTGTAGATTGTCACTGAACCGCTGGCTACGATTTCACCGGACATGCGCCCCTTGATGTCGATGTTCGTCACCCTCACGCGCCGAAAGCATTGGATGTCGGATTTCCGCTCAACCGTCATGTGTTGCGCGCCGATGCGGCCAGGAATTCTTCCGACCAGGTTAAGCGTCATCGATTCCTCGCACTCAAGATTGCCGCGGAGTTTCCCTTCAACGATCGCCGAGCTGCAAACCACACTGGTGCTGCTCAGGTCGCCCTTTGTCGTCAAATGCACGTCGCCGCGAGTCCGAATCGATCGGCTAAAGCTGGTGGTGATTTTGTAATCGCGCAGATCGATGTGCGCGCTACAGCCTGGGCAGTTTGTCGATGACGCCGCGTCGCTGACTTCGTGTTTGCGTTTGCATTCGAAACACGAGACTACGCGATTGCGGTGCCGGCTCCACATCGCTTCAAGCTTTCGATGGAGCGGCAATTCCTCG
>QHPY01000077.1 GCA_003219215.1 Verrucomicrobiota bacterium
GCTCTCCAAGGACCTCGGCTTTAACGACCAGGCCGCCGGCGCTTTGGTCGGTTGGGTCTGGGCGCCGGCCATGACGGTGTTCACCTTGCTCGCCGGCTCGCTCACCGACGCGATCGGATTGCGACGAACTTTTTTTCTCGGGGTCGCGATTTGTACATTTGCGCGCAGCGTCATGATTTTGAGCACGGGTCCAACGCTGGCGCTGGTCTGCGGCTTGCTGCCGCTGGCGATCGGCGCAGCGCTCGGCACACCGGTTTTGCTCGCGGCGACGCGAATCTATTCCACGACCGCGCAACGTTCGATCGCGTTCTCGATCATCTACGCGCTAATGAACGTCGGTTACTTCGTCGCCGGTTATGTTTTCGATTTCATTCGCTCGCTCGATCTCCACGTGAGCATCTCAGGATTTCAGCCGACGCCGCATGAACAACTCTTCGGCGTGAGTCTCGCACTCGAGATCTTGCTCTTCCCGACGATTTATTTTCTGCGACGGTCCAAGCCGGACGGGCAGTTAACAAACAGCCAGGCTTCAGACAGGAGATCAGCTCGCTCCGGCTTTTGGACCGAAATCGCGCGTACCGTCCGGAAAGGTTCGAACGACACGCTCGCGCTTTTTCGTCGCCTGATCGGGCAATCCGGATTTTACCGCCTGCTGGTGTTCTTTCTCTTCATCGGATTCCTGAAAGCCATTTTTCTGCAAATGGATTACGTCTTCCCGAAGTTCGGCGATCGCGAGATGGGATTACACGCGCCGGTCGGCAAACTGGCCGGGATCAATGCCATCCTTATTATTGTGCTCGCTCCGGTAATCGGTGCTCTCACCCAGCGCGTCGCGTCGTATCGCATAGTTATTATCGGCAGCATTATTTGCGCGGCGGGAGTTTTCATCATGGCTTTGCCGGCGGATTGGTTCGTCCCGGCGGCAAACAGCGCGTTCGGACACGCGCTCGGACACGGTTACTTGCAACTCACCGGCGTGGTTCATCCGTATTACATCATGTCGGCGATCTACCTAACGATCTTTTCCGTCGGCGAGGCTTTCTATTCGCCGCGCGTCTATGAATACGCGGCGGCGATCGCACCGCCTGGTCAGGAGGCTTCCTACGGCGCGCTCGCTTACATTCCGTTTCTGGTCGGCAAACTCCTGATCGGAACAAGTGGCTGGGTCCTTGCGACGTTCTGCCCCGAGCATGGCGAATGTCATGCGGCAAGCCTGTGGTTGATCTTCGCGCTCGCCGCTTCGGTTGCGCCAAGCGGGTTGCTCCTCTTCCGACGTTACATCCGCGTCCCGGAAGCTGGACGGCAAGATTAGGATTAACCACTAATCCGCACGAATGCACACCAATGACGACAAGCTCCTGTACAAAGATGAGGTCTTTCAGATCGTCAGACGTGCAATCGAAGTACTCAATACTCTCGGCCACGGCATCGTTGAAAAGCCATATGAAAACGCGCTCGCTGTGGAATTTCGAATACGGGAGATCCCATTTCGGCAGCAACCTGTTTTTGATGTGCTCTATAAAGGGAACAAGTTGGCTTGTTTGTTCCTGATTTGATCGTGTTCGATGCCGTTGTATTCGACACAAAAGTGATCGACCGAATCACGGACCACGAACGTGGCTGATGTTAAATTATTTGCGGATCACGAAATTGCGTGTCGGAGTTGTTCTAAATTTCAAGCACCGCAAATTGGAGTGGGAACGAATCGTGTTGTAAATTCGTGTCCATTTGTGTCAATTCGTGGTTGGCTGGACGGCAGAATTAAACGGCGTAAATTTTGGCGTGATTCAATTGCCGAAACGCCCGCCGCCGTCATCGCGCGGGATGTTAATTTTCTGTGCGGTTGTATTTGTGGCGTTGCTCGGGGTGCTGATTTTCCTCAGTCGCGCCCGCGCTCAGAAACCGAATGAATCTGTTCCCCAATCAAACTCTATGACAACTCCATCATCCACTAATCAAGCTTCGACCAAGCCATCCTCGGAAGAATTAAAAAAGAAACTGACCCCGGAACAATATCACGTCACCCAGCAATGCGGCACCGAACCGCCGTTCCGAAATGAATATTGGGACAATCATCGCGCCGGGATTTATGTCGATATTGTCAGCGGCGAGCCACTCTTCACTTCTCTCGATAAATTCGACAGCGGCACCGGGTGGCCCAGTTTTACCAAACCAATCGACCACAAGAACATTGCCGAAAAATCAGATCGCGCTCTTGGAATGGAACGGACCGAAGTCCGCGGGGGTAAAAGCGATTCGCACCTCGGCCACGTTTTTGACGATGGCCCGGCCCCGACCGGTCAGCGTTTTTGCATCAACTCGGCCGCGTTGCGTTTCATTCCAGTCGAAAAACTGCAAGAAGAAGGCTACGGTCAGTACCTGCCGCTCTTCGAAAAGAAAAAATAATCGCCGGGCTAGCGGTATTTCAACCAAACCAGATTCGGGTTTGGCCGCGTATTATGTACGAAACTTTGATGAATGAGGGGTTACGGCTCGTCAAATCAAAGGGTACCCAAACAGATCAGCGAAAAATTTCACCGTGCACCGAATTCGCCATCCTTCAAAGCGCTCGTCGCATTTGACCTTGTGGCTCGGCTTGCTCGCCGCGGCCGCAGTGATGGCGGGATTTCTTCACTACAGCAGCATTCAGGCGGAGAAAAAGAAGGCAGGCAATTATAACTATCTCAAGTCCGTTCCGAGTGAGTCCGTTCTGAAATCGAAACTGACCGAGGACCAATATCGCGTCGCCCGCCAAAACGGCACCGAGACCGCGTTCCGAAACGAATATTGGGACAACAATCGCCCCGGCATCTACGTCGACGTTATCACCAACGACCCGCTCTTCAGCTCGCTCGACAAATTCGATGGCGGAACAGGACGACCCACGTTTACCAAACCGATCTCGCCGGATTCCGTTTTTCAGCAAGCCGACAGTTCGAATAACATGCAGCGCATCGAACTGCGCGCCAAGCTAAGCAATTCCCACCTCGGCCATCTTTTCAAGGACCCGACTTCGCCCACTGGCGAACGTTACGCCGTCAACTCCGCCGCGATGCGTTTCGTTCCAGTGGAGAAGATGGAGGCCGAAGGCTACACGGAATATCTTCACCCGTTCGAAAAAAAAGAGTGACTTAAGTCTGGTTTTCTTGTTTCACTAGTGAAGCGAGGCGACCAGATGAACAGCACTCGAATCACCGGCGACGACACATCACGAGTCAGCCTGTGCGTGGGGTGCAGCGTGGCCGCCCTCCTGATTGGCGTGGCCCTCTACTTTGCGCTCGCAGCGCATGCGCTTACGAAAGAAACCACCGGGTTTGGTCCTAACCGGCCAGTGCCAAGCGATGCCATACTTCGCTCGCGCCTGAAACCGGACCAATATCGTGTCACGCGCCAAAACGGCACCGAGACGGCGTTTCAAAATGAATATTGGAACAATGTTCGCCCTGGGATCTATGTCGACGTCATCACCGGTGAACCGCTTTTTTGTTCGCTCGACAAGTTCGACGGCGGCACCGGGCGCCCAACTTTCACGAAACCGATTTCGAAAGATTTGATCGCCGAAAAGGACGACAATTCTTACGACATGCATCGCATCGAAGTGCGCGCGAAACGCAGCGATGCGCACCTCGGCCATTTGGTCGCCGACTCAACATCGTCCACCGGACACCGTTACGCAGTGAACTCTGCAGCGTTGCGTTTTATTCCGACCGACAGCATGCAGCATCAAGGCTACGCTGCGTTTTTGTCGCTCGTGACCCAGGTCGCACAAAATAGCGACGTGGGAACGGGAGCGGCAAAGTCCCGGTAAAGCTCGAGCCCACTTCGAGCGGCGAAACGATTTAGTGCGACGCGCGTCCGCGTGTCGCTACAATCCGAGGATGTCGATCTTGTCCGCCAGACCGACGGACTCGTCCTTTGGCGAGCGCACGGATTCCGCGAAGTTGCATGAAGCTTCCGGACTCATCGCGGGAATCGCCGCATTCACGACCTGGGGTCTGATCCCGATTTATTGGAAACTTCTCGCCGCCGTTCCGGCCACTGAGATTCTCGCGCATCGATTTGTTTGGACGACCATTTTTCTCTCGATCGTGCTGAGCTGGCAGCGGCGCTGGTCTGAACTAATCGCCAATGCGCGTTCGCGTCGCGCGCGAATTTATTGTCTGACCGGCGGTCTGGCCATCGCGTCGAATTGGTTTCTCTTCATTTACGCGGTCAACGTTGGTCGCGTCATCGAGACCAGCCTCGGTTATTTCATGACGCCGCTGATGAACGTTCTCTTCGGCGCAATTTTTCTTCGCGAACGCCTCACCCGGTTGCAGTTCGCAGCGGTTTTGCTCGCCGCGCTCGGCGTGCTGAATCTCACTTTCGGTTACGGCCGCTTCCCGTGGATCGCGGTCTTGCTCTGCGTCACCTTCGGACTTTACGGATTACTCCGAAAACAATCCGGCACCGCCGCCATTCCCGGCTTGTTTATCGAAACGATCCTGCTCGTTCCGTTTGCGGTGGTTTTTCTCATTTATCTTCAGCGATCGGGCGCGCTCGTGTTCGGCCGCGCGGGCTGGCCATTGCCGATCTTGCTCATCAGCACCGGCATCGTCACCGCCGTTCCGCTTTTCTGGTTCGGCTACGCCACCCGACATCTGCGCCTGATCACGGTCGGCTTCCTCCAATATCTTTCTCCGATTGGTTCGTTCTTTCTTGGCGTTTTCCTTTATCACGAGCCATTTACGCGCGGACATCTCGTCACTTTCATTTTGATCTGGCTCGCGCTCGCGCTTTTCACCGGCGAAGCAGTCCTGCGCTGGCGATCGACCCGCGTCCGCGAGATCGCTACCTGTGCACTCGAAGCTTCCGCGCTCGATTGAAAGAACCGCGCGCTGTCTTAAATTGCACCGCCGCCAAATGAAGGAAGATGATTTCCAATACGCGATCGAGAACACGCAGGTGATCCTCGCGCCCGAGCAAAAGATCGCCACCTTCGGCACGACCAGTTTTCGATTTTATCTGATTTCTGAATTGATGGATCGAGTGAATGAAGTGCGCGTCCGCGACGGAAAAATTCATGCCGACCGTCCGCAGATTCTGACGCCGGAACATTTCAGCCGTTTGCTGCTGGAAGGGTTTGGCGAGAAAGCGAAGCGTTACGCCAATCAACTGCGCGAACACGCCCACAATATGGCCGTCCTCCGCTACGGATTTCAGTTTCGCAAGACTGACGTAACTGAGCAGATGTTTCGCGATCCGATCGAATCCGTTATCGCGCGCACGAAGTCGCATGTTCAGCACCGGGACGAACCGCTCAGCGCGATCATCCAAGGCGTGGACGAAGCCTGGGAGGTTTGCCTGCTCAAGTTCACCATCGACATGATCGAGCGCTCCAGCGGCGGAAACATCGGCGATTTCCGCAAACGCGGATTGATTTAATCGCTGCATACATCTCGATCTTGCCGTCTGGCTCAATCTGATTTCCAACGGCGCGATCGTTGCTGCTCTCATTTTCGCCCTTCAAGTGCGACAGGGAAATATTAAACGGCAGGATCAAGGCAGGGGCGATTGACCTCAATCGCCCGCAATGCCAACCCACTCAGATTTTCGGCTTTCGTCATTCCACGCGCCTTGTCATTCTGGCGCGCCCCGATGTTGAAAAATTATCTGCGCCTGAATCTGAGTTTGCTTTACTGGGTGTTCGTCGCGCCTTTTACCGGGCAGTTTTTTAGTATCTCCCAAATTTTTCGGCAAATGGTTTTCATAGGCGTGCGCGCAACGTCGATGGTCGCGCTGACGGCCTTCAGCATCGGCGTGACGCTCGCGATGCAGGCGGCGCACTCACTTCAGCAGATGGGAGCGGAAATTTATGTTCCCGATCTCGTGATGTTGTCGATCTTGCGGGAGATGGGCCCGGTCCTGATCGCGGTCATCGTGATTGGCCGCAGCGGTTCCGCCGTCGCGGCCGAACTGGGAACGATGAAAGTGTCCGAAGAAATCGAAGCGTTGGAAGTGATGGCGATCAATCCGGTCCAATATCTGGTCGTGCCGCGTTTCCTTGCCATGCTTATCATGCTTCCAGCGTTGACGATTTTCGGAAACTACATCGGTGTGCTTGGCGGCTGGGCGGTTTGCCGATTCGCGCTTAATTTCAACACCGCCGGTTACATTATGCGTGCACTCGAAAGCGCTGAGACCTGGGATTTGTATTCGGGAATGATCAAGAGCGGGGTCTTCGCCTGGATCGTCATCACGATCGCGTGCAACGCGGGACTGCACGTCGAAGGCGGGGCGGAAGGTGTCGGACAAGCCACCACCGCATCCGTTGTTCAGGCACTATTGGCAATGCTCGTAACTAACGCCATCCTCACCGGAATTTTCTTTTTTGGCGCATGAGGAGGAATGACGAAGTTCGAATGGCGAAGCCTGAAGGAATGACCAAATCCGAAAACCCGCATAATTATTTAGAGGAGGCGTTTTGGGATGGTGGCGCCACATCCGTCGTTCGGGAAGAGCCACGTGAAAAACGCGTTTACGATCTTGAGGAGCGGACCGCACGGTTTGGCGAAGCGATCATTGATTTTGCAAAGACGGTTCCGCAAAGCGCCGTAACCAGCCGCATTATCAGTCAACTTGTCGGTGCCGGAACGAGTGTTGGTGCAAACTACTTGGAGGCCGACGACGCCGTATCAAAAAAAGAATTTCTTAAGAACATCGGCACATGCCGGAAAGAGGCGCGCGAGACGAAACATTTCCTTCGAATGATTGTTCGCGCGGTGCCGGAACTCAAAGCAGAAGCTCGAAAGCTCTGGACGGAAGCGAGGGAGCTGAACCTGATTTTCTCCAAGATTTGGAGAACAAGTGAGAAATGACGAAACAACGATGAAACGCAAAGATCAAAAGAGCTGTGCTGATTTTTTGTCATTTGAGGTTCGGATTTCCTTCGAACTTCGTCATTCGGATTTCGTCATTGTTAATCATGCCAACGCCCGCTGACTCTCCAGTGATTGAGGTTGTCGATCTTATCCGGAAATTCGGGGATCGCACGGTGATCAATGACATTTCTTTTAATGTTCGCCGCGGCGAGACGCTTGTTATCATGGGCGGGAGCGGTTGCGGCAAGAGCACGTTGCTCCGCCATATTATCGGTTCGATGAAGCCGACCTCCGGCTCGGTAAAAATCTTTGGCCAGGAAATTACCACCATGAACGAACACGAAATCGCGTCCGTTCGTCGACGATTCGGAATGCTGTTTCAATCGGGCGCGCTGCTCGCTTCTCTCACTGTCGGCGAAAATGTCGCACTCCCACTTTTGCAGCACACCGACAACTCAGTTGATGAGATTGAGGAAATCGTGGAGGAAAAACTTCAAATGGTCGGCCTCAGCGGTTTTGAAGATCTGAAGCCGGCCGAGATCAGCGGGGGAATGAAAAAGCGAGTTGGCCTCGCCCGCGCGCTCGCGCTCGATCCGGAATTACTCTTCAGCGATGAGCCAACTTCCGGACTCGACCCGATCATGACCGCGGTGGTCGATCAACTCACGCTCAAGCTGACGCATGGAGAACACATGACCGCCGTGGTCGTCACGCATGACATGACCAGCGCGTTTCGGATCGCGACGCGGATGATCATGCTTGGTCACGGCTCGATTGTCGCGCAGGGTACGCCGGATGAAATTCGCAACAGTCCCAACCCCGAAGTGCAACAGTTCATCAACGGCGAAGCCGATGGGCCGATTCCATTAAATCTTTCCCAGGACGAACATGAACACCATCAACACGTGAAGCCGCGGCCGTTTATCGCCGCGCGTCACCGATTTCATCGCAAGACCGCATGAAGAAGAACCTTTCAGATTATTTCGTCGCGCTGTCAGTCATCGCTTGCAGCATCGTCTTGCTCGCCGCGCTTACGTTTGCGCTCTCCGGCTTTCGTTTGAAAAAACCGGCGCGCACTCTGCAAATCCAATACGAAGATGTCACCGGCATCAAAGTTCATTCGGAAGTTCGCTACGCGGGCGCGCCCGCCGGACGCGTGATTGCGATGCGCCATCTCACGGCGGCCGAGCGCGCAAAATTGAACAACAAAAAAGACGCCGTCATTGTGACAGTGGAACTCAATGATGGAATTCCGCCGTTACCAGTCGATGTAACTGCGACCCTGAGCGCGGACACTTTGCTCGCACCGAAATTTGTCGCGCTTTCCGCCGGCACACCCGGCGGCAAAACTCTCACCAACAATGCATCGATCGAAGGACACCCCGCTTACGGGATCGAACAAATCACCGCCGCAGCCGGACCGCTTTTCGAAAATGCAAACAAGCTACTTGATAATCTCAATATTACCGTCACCGATTTGCACGGCGACCTTGGCGAATTCATGCCCAAACTCGGGCCGCTCGCCGATTCATTGAAAATCGACGTCGATAATTTGCAAAACGTGGTCAAAAACCTGGAGAGCGTTTCGAAGGATGCCGACAAACTCTTCGGCACTGCAGACACGTTTATCGGCACGACCGACAAGTCCCTTCAGGAGCAGATGAAGGAGCTGCATGTGATCCTGCTCAATCTGAAAGTTGTCACTACCCACGCGAAGACGTTAGTCGAATCACTCGCGGAAAAACCAAACCGGGTCATTTTCAGCGGCAAAGCGCCCAAGCTCACGCCGGAAGACGAGATTATTAAGAGCAGTAAACCACTGCCGGGGAAAAAACCGTGATTCCATGAGCGAGCCCGGGCCGGACTCGCGCAGTCAATCGCCCCTACCCTTTTTGTAGCGCCGCATCAGCTTGAAGAAGCGGAGCGTGTCGCGCACCGGGTGAATGCTACTCACTTCATCGGAGTAGACGGTGCTGATCGGCACTGAATCGATCCGAAAACCTTTCCGACTGGCCACGATCAACATTTCGGTTTCGTAATCGAAACGCGCCGCGCCGCCGAGCAAGTCGGGAATTAATTGTCGATGTATCATTCGGAAGCCGCATTGCGTATCGGGAATTTCCTGACCGCAAACCGCGCTGATCCGTTGACTCATCCAGCGATTAACGATCTGCCTGACGCGCGGCATCGACGAAACATCGTTCATTCGGTTGCCAAGAATGAGTTTTGGTTCGTCCGCGGAAAGTGCAGCCGCCACGAAACGATCGATCTCTTCCGGCCGATGCTGACCATCCGCATCGAGAATGATGACGAAATCGATTTGTCGTTCGAGCCAGTGACGTAATCCAGTTTTAATCGTCTCCCCCTTGCCACGATTTTTTTGATGAACGATCACTTTGGCACCGGCTTCGCGCGCGCGGTCCGCCGTCTTGTCTCGCGAACCGTCATTGACGACAAGAACGTCGTCGAGTTTCTGCCGCGTTCGGCGAACGACGTCACCGATATGCTTCTCCTCGTTGTAAGCGGGAATGACCGCCGCAGTTCTCGACGCCTCCATCCTCAGCGGACAACCGGATGAAAGTCGGCAGCGTGATAAGAGCTGCGCACGAGCGGACCGGAAGCGACGTGCTCAAATCCTTTTTTGCGCGCGATCTCGCCATAAAGATCGAATTGTTCCGGCGTGATGAATTCGACGACCGGCAAATGATTTGGTGTCGGCCGCAGATACTGACCCATCGTTAACACCTGGCAGCCGACTTCCCGCAAATCGTCCATCGTCTGAAAGATCTCCGGCTCGGTCTCGCCGAGGCCGAGCATGATCCCGCTTTTCGTTACGATCCCGCGGCCGCGGGACGAAAGTTCCTTCGCGCGTCGCAATACTTGCAACGACGTTCGATACTTCGCCCGCGATCGCACCATCGGCGTAAGCCGCTCCACCGTCTCCATGTTGTGGTTATAAACGTCGGGGCGAGCATCGAGGACCGTCTGGATGCATGAATCATCCGCGTGGAAATCGGGCACCAGTACTTCGATCATAATCGACGGATCCATTTTTTGGATCGCAGCGATCACTCGTGCGAAATGATTCGCACCGCCGTCTTTCAAATCATCGCGCGCGACGGCGGTAATCACCACATGCTTTAACTTCATTCGCATCACCGCTTCGGCCACCCGTTGCGGTTCGTCTTCCTCCAAGCCAAACGGTTTCGCCGTAGTCACCGCGCAAAATCCGCACGCGCGCGTGCAACGATCACCCGCGATCATGAACGTGGCGGTGCCCTGGCTCCAACATTCCCAGCGGTTCGGGCATTGTGCGCTTTCGCAAACGGTGTGGAGCCGCAGATCGGAAATCAGCGCTTTAGTCGAAAAGAAGACCGGGTTCGACGGCAATCGGACCTTGATCCAGGGCGGTTTATGCGCCTGGTGCAGCGCCGGATCGATTTTTACGCAGGACATGCTCGAACAAACTAACGCAACGTTACCGGCTTGAAAAGTTAAGGCTTTGCTTTCCTCTCGTAATTTTTAATTTCTTTCCCATGCCCGAAGTTGAACGCGCCCTTGCCATTCTCCACGAATGGGTCCAATCCGAGAGTTTGCGCAAGCATTGCTACGCCGTCGCCGATTCGATGAAACATTTCGCGCAATTACGCGGTGAAGATGTCGATCTTTGGGAAGCAGTCGGTTTGTTGCACGACATGGATTACGAGCGACACCCGAACTTGGAACGCAGCTCGACCGAAGGCCATCCGTTTGTCGGCGTCGCGTGGCTGCGCGACAACGGCTGGAGTGAAGAAGTTTGTCGCGCGATTCTTTCCCACGCCGATTACTCGGGCGTTAATCCGGAGACGGGATTGGAGAAAACGCTCCGGGCGGTGGATGAGCTCAGCAGTTTTGTCGTCGCGGTCGCGCTCGTTAGGCCAACCAAAAGCATCGATGATGTCGATCTTGCCGCGGTCAAAAAGAAAATGAAGGACAAGGCCTTCGCCCGCGCGGTCAATCGCGAAGACATCATCCGCGGGGCGGAGGAATTAGGCATGCCGCTGGACGAAGTCATCACCAACGTGATCGCCGCGCTCAAAGCCGACGCGAACCGCCTCGGCCTCGCCGGAAGGGCCAGTTAACAAAAAATACCCCCTCGCCTTCGGTTTGCCGCGAAATAGTAGCAGGCAAGGCTTTCGTTACTTCCGTTTCGACGGAATTAAGTCTCACGAGGGCAACATAATGAAGGCCTTGCTCATTTCGTAAAGCCATGAGCACCAGGAAAAAGAGCTCAGGAAAAAACAAGCGGTGGTCGGCGCGAGTCACCAAGCACAGCAACGCTCTGGATTTGGAACCGGAAGTCTTTCGATCACGAAGCCCGAGGAAGATCGCCATCTCGTTGAAACAGTCGGCTGAGCACAGCAAGCGGCGCAAGGCAACGCCGTTCCAGTCCGCGATGTCGATGTTAAACTTTTATATCAACCGCGCCGGCAAAAATTTGCCGAAAAGCCGGAAGCGAACGCTTGAGCGGGCCAAAGACGAACTGCGCGACGTCTTTGGCAGAAACTGATCGGAATCATCGCGCAGTGACGCGGCGTTGTTGTTTAAACATTGCCAGGTGCTGCTGCAGCGTCTTCGTCATCTCGGCGGCATCGTATGCTTGCATCGCCTTCTCCACGTAGCGGACCGCCGACTCAAAATCGCCGCTCTCAGCACAGGCCACCGCGAGTGTGTCGATTGAATCCGCTTCGCGCCATTGTGTTATGCTGCAGGCCTTCTTCGCGTCCTCGATCGCTTGTTGTGGTTTCCTGAATGAGGGATTTGGACATGTCGCGCGGAACCACGCCCGTTGGTTGAAAGCCATCGCGTAGTACTGCGGGATTGGCTCAATGGCCACGACGTGGTCCAATTCTTTGCTGGCGACTGCGTAATTCCCGAGTTTGACGTTGGTCTGCGCGCGCAACAATGCGGCTGGCACAAACGTGCTCGCCTGTCGCATGATCTCATTGCAATCGCGAAGCGCCAAATCCCATTTTCCTTCTCTGCTGAAAATTTTCGCACGCGTGTACAAAGCAGGCCAATAGGTCGGGTCTCGCCGCAACGCTTCCGCGATGTTCCGGGCCGCGCCGTCCAGATCACCATTGTGAAGTTGTGTTTCGGCGTCGTTGCTAAACTTGATTGCCCAGGCGTGCGCCTTGCCACTGTAGAGTTTGATTGGCTCGCTCGCGTCCGACGCCACAGCGATGCATAAATTGAGAACAACGATGAGGGGGGACACTCGCACGGTCGAGTTTTAACACGATCGGGAGAAACTTCGCAAGTTCGCGACAAAGCGCAGGATCTTGACTTAACCGCGCAACGCTTGGGTAAAACGGACCAGTTCGTCCGCGGCCTGCTCGATGCGAGTAAGAACTTTTTTGTCGATGATCTCGTCGCCTTTGAACGCATCACCGGTCGCATAAACGAATCGCGGGATAATCACCGTTCGAAAATCGAGCATCAAACTGTTGGCGTAGGCCATCACCGCCATGTAACTGCTCGTTCCGCCGGCAGAGCATAGAAATCCAACCACCTTTTCTTCCCACGAGCTGCCGGAGAGCTCGATCATATTCTTGGCCGCAGCTGCGACATCGTAATTGTAAACCGGCGCGGCAATCAGAATTCCGTCCGCCGATTCGACCGCCTTGTTCAACTTCTGTGCGCTGGCGTTGAGGTAACATTTGTCCGCGTCGCACAGCGGCAGGTCCATTTCGCTGATGTCGATCCAGGTGCAGTCGACTTTTCGCCTTTGTAAATGCGCAAACGCAGCCCGGCCCATGCGACGACTGTTGCTGTCAGGATTTCCGCTGGTGCTGACGACGAGATATTTCGGCATGATCGGCTCTCGACCTTACGCTGTCGCGACGAATTTCCAACCGGCGTCGGTCTTGGCGAATGAAGCGACCGGAACGAGTGACATGGCCGGAAAAGCCGCGAGGGTAGCGGTCGAGCGCAACGGGAGCTGCCGCGATACAAGACGGCTACGGCGTCAGAAAAACTTTTCCGGTGTAAGGATCTTTCACCGGCGTGCCGGGAGCGAAGCCGCGCACATCGATGTAACCGCTGTTCGGTGAGAAGGGACTGGTCACGAAACCATTCTTGCCCGGCACCGGCGTCCCGTAGCGCAAATCGTCTCCCTTCTTGGAAACCGCTCGTGTCGCCGTCCGCGTGTTACGTTCGTTCGGCGGCACGCTCGCACTAGGAGTTGCTGCTGCGATTGGCGTAGGGGTTGCGGTCGGAGTCGCAGTGGTCCCCTTTTGCTCGCGCTTGCTTCCGCGCGATCGTTCTTTGTGCTGCGGCTCGCTGAACGCCTGCCTCAACCGATGGAAGAAATTTTCAAACGGTCCGGATTCGGCCAGACCGCTCCCTGCGCCGGTCAGTAGGATCGACATCATCAAAGCGAACCCTCTCAGCCCAGGTCGTTTTCTCATTTCAATATCCGGAAGTCGTACGCCAAAGCTTGTTGGCACTATTGTCAGTCTACTTTTGCCCAGCCGCTATTCAACAACTCTACTGTCTCTTGGACGGCCACGCGCCAGATTTTCATCATCTCTTC
>QHPY01000142.1 GCA_003219215.1 Verrucomicrobiota bacterium
CGCGAAGAAACCTGAGCATCTCGGTCGCGAATGGATTGTCGCGCGTCAGCTTGCCGAGAACGGTGATGAACAAAATTACACCGAGATACACGCGCAAAATGACGAGCAACGCTCGCGGGACGGTCCGGGCCGGACTGGCATTGTTGCATCGATTTGTTTCTGCCGGACGAGCCGATGCCGATTCGAGTGCGGCGTTCATCGTTACTGCGTCGCAGGCTTGGGCTTTAATTCCCAGAGCACGTTGATGATTTTCCAGTCGCCGTTGAACTTCCCTATTTCGAGATAATCGATCCAATCGGACGCGATAATTTTCACGACGGCAGCATTATTGTAACGATCGAGGATCGTTATCTCTTTCAATTGTCGATCTGGCGGCGTCTTTTTTCCGCCGCCGTCGCGGGTGCGTTGGACCAGCGCCATCGCGCCCATGTGATTGAATTGGCTGCGCCCGGTTTTCGGATCGGTCGAGATCATGCGCTTGGCCAATTCTGGATGAAGCGCGCGTTCCATCCGCGCGGCGTCGCCTGCGTACCAACCTTCGATGTAATCGAGCGCCGTTCTCGTGATCGCTGCGCTCTCGTCAGGTGAAGTTGTTTGCGCAGCCGCAATTGCGTTCAGAAAGAGCGCCGGTGCGATTAACCAAATTAGTTTCTTCATTCTGATTTGTTTCTCGATTTTCGCGTCGGGTGTTTCACGTGCCGGAAATGGCGGCGATATTGCCCGGGCGGAATTTTCAAAGTGCGTTGAAAGACATTGCGCATCGAGTTCACGTCTCCAAACCCGCACTCGCTCGCGATCGTCTCCATGCTGTTCTGACTTTCTTCCAGTCGCCGGCGCGCCGCTTCCACGCGAAGACGTTCAACAAACTTCGCCGGCGTGGTCTTCATTTCTTTAGTAAAGACGCGAGCGAAATTACGCGGACTCATCGCGACCCGCTGCGCCAGCACTGGGACCGTGAGTGGCTTGTTTAAGTTGTCGAGCACCCATGACTCGAGCTCGCGCAATGGTTTGCGGTCGGTCAGTTGCAGCGACAACGCAGCGCTGAATTGCGATTGGCCGCCCGGCCGTCGCAGATAGAGCACGAGGTTACGCGCGACTTGCAGCGCCAGACGCGAACCGTAATCTTCTTCCACCAGCGCCAAGGCGAGATCCATTCCGGCGGTGACTCCAGCCGACGTGTAAACGTTCTCATCGCGAACAAATATCGGGTTGGGATCAACGTCCGCGCGCGGGGCGCGCTTGATAAGAATGTGACACCAGTTCCAATGCGTCGTGGCCCGGCGCCCATCGAGCAATCCGGCTCGCGCGAGCAGCATTGCGCCGGTGCAAACAGAGCCAATCCGCCGGATTCTTCCGGCCATCTTTCTCAGCCAGCGCACGACATCCGTGTTTATTTCATCCTGCTCAATCGCATTGCCGCCGGCAACGAGGATGGTGTCGATCTTCCCGCGCACTTCCCGAAAAGTTTTGTGCGCGGTGATCCGCACGCCGCAATTTGTCACAAGCGATCGTTGAGATGACGCGCTAATGACCTCGACGGAATAAATTGGAGGCGATCCGGGATTTTGTTTGCCGAACATTTCCGCGGCGCGAGCGAAGACTTGAAGCGGCCCGACCAGATCGAGGATCTCGGTTCCTGGCGCGGCAACAAAGACGATCCGCCGAGTCCGGGGCTGGGTTGGCTCTCTATTATTAAGAGCTGAGCTCGCCACAGGACGAGTCTGCCCGATTGGTGGACCGGACAGGCGGTATTTCCTTTTCACTTTGTTGCCGCGTCGCGATGTCACCTCGACTCCTCACCTTTCATCCTCTCCTCGATCGAGGAGGAGAGGAGGGAAACTGGAGTCAACCGATTCATCTTAGCTTGTCATTTGTCACTGACCACAAATGCCAGTCCGGCTCGGACTCACGATCCTTTATCGGCGGTTGCGAACTTATCCGGTGCGGCGTCGAAAGTTTTCTTATCGTCGTCGGAACAGAAGTAATAAGTGGTGCCTTTGTAGACAGACTTTGGAGCGGTCGCGACGTCGACATCCATTCCACAAACTGGACAGAGCGGGTGTTCGGCGGTTGAGACCGGCGTGGTGGCATAAATTTGATTGGAATCCGCGTTCATCCAGCCTTGCCCTTGATATTCCATGTTGTAGGCAGTTTTCTGGGCGACGTCGCGGCCGTAGTAGCGCTCGACCACGCGCAACGCGAGATCGATTCCGGACGAGAGTCCGCCGGCCGTCGCGAGATTTCCGTTCTCAACGAAGCGTGCGCCGCGCTTGAGCTCGATCTTGGGGAACTGCATCGCGAACGTATTGAACGCTGCGTGGAACGTGGTTGCGCTTTTGCCATCCAACAGTCCGGTTCTGGCTAAGACGAATGCGCCGGTGCAAACGGACATTGTGACGTCGGTATTCTTGGTCGATTGACGAATCCAATCGAGCATTGCTTTGCTCGGCTCACTTTGCGCTGGAATCACGATCGCTTTGGGCGCGGGCGCATTCGCGAACGTGTAATCGGGAACGATCTTCATTCCGCCACCGGCGGTGATCGGCGCGGTTTTGTCCGAGATCGTATAAAGACGAAACGGGTGGTCGCCACTCGGCAGCACCACGTCGCGAAAAACTTCCCACGGCCCGCAGAAATCGATGACGACTGCGCCTTCGGAAATGACGAACGCGACCGGAATGGGCGGCGCGGGCTTGAGTGAATTAATGTTGGGACTATTGGTCGGAGCCGCGGCGATGAAGATTGCGACTGGAATCAGCAACGCCAGAATTGTGAGGATCGGCTGCCTTAAGTTTGATCGTGCTTTCATGACTACGATCATCAAGTGATATCGGTCTGGCAGCAATGACAACAATCACCATATTTCTGCCACAGCCCCCGCGCCGAGGCTTGCTATTTTCCGGCCACGATCTTTTGCACGAGTGCCTCGAACCGCGGATCGCCGCGCAGATCGTCCAGCAACGGATCTACTTTGATAACGAACAAGTAGTTTGTCTCACCGTCGCGGTAGCCGCGGTCCAGTTCGTCAATGGCATGCTCCTTGTCACCTAAGCCTAAATAAACAAGGGCCATCGCGTAAGGCGCAACGCGTCGCGCGTTTCTTTGTTCATTGAGCCGGGTGAGAATTTTTCGCGCGTCCTCTTTTTGTCCACTGCGTGCATAGGCCTGACCGAGGATACCGAGCGAGTATGGATCGTTGTTTGACTCGAATGCCTTTCGAAATTCCGGAATCGCTTCATTGAGGTGTCCTTTGAGTTGAAGCGCTGCCCCGAGATAGTAATGCGCGAGAAAAAAGCGAGGATCCATTTCCAAAGTCTTGCGGGCCTGCGCTTCCGCTTCGTCGTAGCGTCGCGCACAAAAATAGATCCAGCTGAAATCGGCATTGATGATCAAGGAAAGTGGATCGAGCTCGACCGCGCGTTTTCCTTCCGCAATTGCAGGAGCATATCGCCCGAGTGTCATCAGACTTAACGCAAACCAATGGTGGGCGGTTGCGTAATTGGGCTTTAGCTGAACCGCTCGCTCCAGTTCGCTAGTCGCACGGTCGAGATCGAGTTCGATGGTAGCAAGTAAGCCAAAGGAGCAGATAGGAATCGGCCAAGCCGGCGTATGCGAGTGCGTAATCGGGATCTTTCGTTGTCGCTTGCTTGAAATAGTCAATTGCTTTGCGCAGGTCTTCGCCCGTCCGCTTGTTCCAAAAAAATCTACCCTTGAGATAAAGCTCGTACGCTTCCGGATTCACCGTTGGTGTTTTTGCGATCGAGCTTTTCTCCGAACCGGTGAGTCTTGCTTGCAACGCTTCGGCAATGTTTTTCGCGATCTCGCTTTCCACTCCAAAAACATCGACCAACTTTCGGTCGTAAATGTTCGCCCAAAGATGGGTATCAGTAAGCGCGTTGACCAGCTGGACGTTGACGTGCACTTGGTCGTTCGATTTTTGCACGCTGCCTTCCAGAACATTGGTCACGCCAAGTTCGCTTGCTACCTGCCGCAGATTTCGCGCAATTCCTTTGTAACGTTGCGTCGAACTGCATGAGACCACTTTTAAATCGGATATTTGCGCGATCCGGCTGATGATTTCGTCCTGAATCCCGGCCGCGAAATATTCGTTATCTGGATCACGACTCAAATTCGCGAACGGCAGAACCGCAATCGATTTATTCGAAGTCCGAGCCGGACTGGCGGTATTCAGAGCAGTGAAGCGACCAAGGAAAAAGAGACCGATCGAGAGGACCGCGCCGATAACGACGACATAAATCCAGACGTGTTTCTTCTTCCGCGTCGCTTCCGGCATCGCGTCGGCGGTTTCGGTGCGTTTAATTCCTTGCGGCGTGATCTCAAAGCTCCAGGCCAGAACCAGCGCGATCGGTAGCCCTATTATTATGAGTATGACAATCAACCGGATTGCCCAATTCGGAATGTCGAACACCGGAAAGACTTGCGCGATCCCTTGGGAGAGCGCCCAGCCGGCGACAATGTAAGCGACCGCGACTTTGTAAACATTACGCCGCTTCAACTCGGAGAAGAAATTCTCGATCTTCACTGTTTGAGAGCGGCTTTGTTTCCGAACTGCGCAGCGGGAATAACCTTTTCCGCCAGCGCTTCGAAACGCGGATCGCCGCGGAGCGAGTCGAGGAACGGGTCAACTCTAATACCCTCTATGTCACCACCGGCGCGATCCTGATAACTTTGTTCAAGCCAGTGGAGTGCCTCCTCTTTGTCGCCCAGACCGAGATAAACGAGGGTAAAGCTGTAGGCTGCAACGTAACGCTGCTTGGATAGCGCCTTCAGTTGATCCAGAATTTTCAACGCCCCAGTTTTAGTGCCCGAGGCCGCATAAGCGTGGGCGAGCAGTCCGAGCACCGAAGGATCATCGTTTAACGCTCGCGCCTTCTGGTACTCCGCAATCGCCGTGTCGCCAGCGCCTTTCATTTCCAGCGCCTCGCCAAGAGTAATATAAGCGTAGTAATAACCAGGATCCATTTCGAGCGTTTTGCGCAACTGCGCGATAGCTTCATCGTAGCGGCGCGCGTAATAGTAGTTGGCACCCACATCGGCATTGATGACGAGCGAGAGAGGATCCAACTCGGCGGCTCGGTTTCCCTCGGCGATGGCGTCGTCGAAGCGGCCCAAATCGATGAGACCAATATTGCCGTACTGCTGGTGCGCGGTCGCGTAATTTGGGTTCAGTTCAATCGCGTGTTGAAATTCCCTGATCGCTTGAGCGAAATCGAAATCGTAAAGCAACAGCGCGATCGCCAAAGTGGTATGCGCTTCGGCCAGAGTGTCGTCCAGTTCAAGGGCCTTCTTCGCCGCCGCCTTAGCTTTCGGGTAGCAATCTTGCGGACTGCCTGCTGTGTAGCCGGGCAGAAACACGTAAGCATCGGCGACTCCCGCGTAAGCAAGTGCGTAATTCGGATCTGCTGCGATGGCTTGCTGAAAGTAATCGATCGATTTTTTCAGATCGTCACCGGTGCGCTTGTTCCAAAAGAATCGTCCCTTCAAATAAAGCTGGTGCGCTTCACTATTCGCAGTCGGTCGCGCGGCGATGACATGCTGTTCGGAGCCGGTTAACTTTGCCTGTAACACATCGGCAACCGTTTTCGCGATCTCAGTCTCGACTGCAAAAATGTCCGTCAGTTTGCGATCGTAAGTGTCGGCCCAGAGATGCGCGTCGGTCAGCGCATTAATTAACTGCACATTCACGCGGACCTGGTCATTCGCCTTCTGAACGCTGCCTTCGAGGATGTTTTCGACGCCGAGCTGTTGCGCGATCTGCCGTAAGTCGTTAGGCGCGCTCTTGAATCGCTGCGTCGATGTGCGCGAAATTACTTTCAGCTCTGCGATCTTTGCCAGCCGGGTCAAAATTTCGTCCTGAACGCCTTCGCTGAAATAGGCGTTCTGCGGATCGCCGCTTAAGTTATCGAATGGCAAAACCGCGATCGATTTGTTCGAGATCGTCGCCGCAGATGGAGATGTCGATCTTGGGCGAACAAATTGAAAGATCAGTAAACCGGTTGCGACCACGGCCAGCACAATTGTCAGTGCGACAATTTTTCGGCCGGTGTGGTGGGTGATCGATTTGCCGGATTCGATCTCCGATTCCCGGACGATTCCTTCGGGCGTGATTTCGAATGCCCACGAGAAAACGAGCGCAACAGGGAAGCCGGCGATCAGCACCAGCACGACGAGTCGGACAGCCCAGTTCGGGATTTCAAAAAACGGGAAGACCTGGGTCGCGATCTGGACGAGCAGCCACGCGACGACAGCGTACGCGACCGCAACCTTGTAAACGTTGCGCCGCTTCAGCTCGGCAAAGAAATTGTCGATCTTCACTCTTTGCGTTCAGCGCTTACGGCGGGAAATTCATTTTCTGGTAGAGCGCCTGGAAGCGAGGGTCCAAACGCAACGGGTCGAACATCGGCTCCGCCTTGAGCCAGCCCATCCACGGCGACCCGCCCTCGTAAGCCTTCTCCAGCCAGTCGATGGCCTGGCTGTTCTCACCTAAGCCCAGATAGACAAGCGCCTGACAAAATGGACTAACGAAGCGGCGGCCAGCCAGCTGATGCAGTTCGTCCAGTATCTTTAATGCCTTGTCTCTTTGTCCGTTCATAGCATACGCATAGCCAAGGTATGCACTCCAAACCGGCTGCGATTCCATCTTCGCGGCCAGGCTAATCTCCTCAATCGCCTTGGAATAATTTAGGCGATGCAGTTCAATGAGACCCCAAGCGAAATGCGGGAGAAAAAAACTTGGATCAAGCGCGAGCGCTTTTTGGCACTGCGCAATCGCCTTGTCGTAATTCGCGTCGGCTTCGGCGCCGGAGGATTTCCATGCTCTCAGCTGGTAAGGCACATTCACGTCCGTCGTCATCACCGGTGATAGCGGATCCAGCTCGACGGCGCGCTCCATCTCTTTGCGCGCTTCTTCCGGGCGTCCGACACAGACCAGCAGCCATCCATATTGCCAGTGCGCGACGGCGTCGCTCGGTTTAAGCTGGAGTGCGCGCTTGAATTCCTGCTCTGATTTTGTCCATTCGAACTCGAGCAAGAGATCCATGGCTAACGCCGTGTGCCCTTCCGCCAAGGAATCTTCCAACTCCACCGCTCGTTGCGCCGCCGCTTTCGCTTTCACCCTGGCTTCCGCGGAGGAAATTTGGGCGTCGGCGGAAGACCAATAAGTAACCGCCAGTCCCGCCCAAGCTGGGGCGAATCCTGGATCGATTTCTTTAGCGCGGTTGAAGTGCCCCAAAGCCTCGTCCCATCCTTTTTCGGTTTGGCGAAGCCAAGCCTGACGGCCGAGAAGGTATTCTTCGAAGGCGGCCGGATTGACCGCGCGTGCGCTGCTCAACCGCGAGGATTGCTCTGGGGAAATGGTCGTCTTGATCTCACGGGCGATGGCTTCGACAACTTCGTTCCTCATCTTGAAGATGTTGGCCACGTCGCCCTCGAACTTTTTCGCCCAGAGGTGGCGGTCGGTCAGAGCCTCAATCAATTGCACGTTCACCGTGACGTGATTGCTCTCGCGGAGGACTGAACCTTCAATAATAGCGTCGGCGTGCAGTTCCTGTGCAATCTCCGGCGTCGATTTGGTCGAGCCTTTGAATTTCAACGCGGATTGATGTGATTTCACCGTGAGCGCGCCAACGCCGCTCAGCTCCGTCGTCAAGAGGTCGGTCATCCCATCCGCAAAATATTCCTGGCTCGCGTCCGGCGAATAATTTTTAAACGGCAAAACAGCAAGCGACGTAATCCGCGAAGGCGAGCCCGAGGTCGCCGGCGTTTTGCGCGGTTGCGTCGTCCACCACCAGCCGATTCCGATGATCACCAGCAA
>QHPY01000078.1 GCA_003219215.1 Verrucomicrobiota bacterium
CTCTCCGGCGCGGCAATGGCGCAGATCGAGCCGATGAACGCGCCGTGCAATCGGTCGAGCACTAATCGCTCGCCGGTATAAATATTTTGCAAATAAAGCGGCCGGTGCCCGCATTCGATGATTTCAGCGGTGCGATTGTACCGGCGGATGCGTGCGATCAGCGCGTCGTTCGATTGGCCGGTGTTTTTGGTAATGAAAATGTAACTCGCTCGCCGCAGATTCCGCGGCGGTTCGCGCAACGTCCCGCGCGGCAGCAAGAGTTCGTTGCCGAACGGCGCTTGTCGATCCACCAGCACGATGTCGAGGCGATGCTTGAGATGGAGATATTGCAAACCATCATCGAGCAACAGCGTGTCCACTTTCCATTTGTCGATCGCAAATTTCCCACTTTTGACGCGATCTTTGTCCACCAGCACGATCACGTCTTTCAAATTGTGCGCGAGCATGTAGGGCTCGTCGCCGGCGGTCACAGGATCGAGCATCAGAGATTTTCCATCGGACACAACCCGCGGAGGATCGACATCGTTCGTTAGCAACCGATCGAACCAATTTCGTTTCGTTGGCTTCGGCACACTCTTGTAGCCACGGCTCAGGATCGCGACGCGGCGCCCGCCGACTTGCAGGGCGCGCGCGAATTTTTCTACGACCGGCGTTTTACCAGTTCCACCGACCGTCAGGTTTCCGATGCTGATGACAAGGCAACCGAGCGTGCGCTCGCGGCAAATCCGTTTGCGATACAAATAAAGCCGAAGCTGGACGATGCGCTCGTAGATAAATGACAGCCCGTAAAGCATTCCGCGCAAAATCGCGGCGCGAAATCCGCGGCGACGGCCGAGGACAACATCGATGCCAAACTGCTCTAAATTTTCAAGCGTGCGACCCATTTTCAATTTTTGATTGCTGATTTCTGACTGCTGATTTGAACGCCGCGGTTGTCGGCGCTTGTGATCACAATTTGCGAAGATGTCGTTGTGGTGCGTTGCATAGCGGCGCCGACCTTTCCCTCATCTCGCAGCGTGACCGCGCAGATTGTCGATCCCGAGCCGCTCAAGAACGCGCCAAGGGCGCCGGCCTTTTCAGCGGAAGCAATGACGCGCGGCAAAAACGGGATCAGCTTCTGGCGAAATGGTTGATGAAGTTGGTCGGTAAAAGCGCCGCGCAAGTTTTCGTAATCGTCCGAAGCGAATGCGGCTGTGATCGCGCAGGCGTTACCGGCACTCGTGACAGCGTCCGTGCGCGAAATCTTTGCCGGCAGAATTTTTCTGGCTGCCGATGTCCGAATTTCAAAATCAGGGATCAAGAGAACGAACTTTAGTCGCGGCGAGACTTGAAATCGCTGAACATTTTTGCCGTGCGCGACGGCGAACCCACCGAAAGAAGATGGCGCGGCGTTGTCTGGATGTCCTTCCAATTCTGCGCACAAGCGAAAGATCGACAATCGATCAAGCGGTCTGCCAGTGAGTTCATTCAATCCGTGCAAAATGCCGAGCCGGATCGTGGCGCTGCTGCCCAAACCGCGCGAGCGCGGAAATTTTTCTATGACTGAGCAGGAAAACGCGAAGCGTCGTTGTTTGGTCTGTTTGAAAAACAAATCGGTTGCCTTGGTTGCAATCGGTGCCAGCACTTCACGTTTTGTCGCGCGCGATACGGTCACAAAATTGTAAATGCGAAGCGCGACGCCGAGGCAATCGAAGCCAGGCCCAAGATTGGAGGTGCTGGCCGGAACACGGACCGTTACGCTTTGCATAGATCGACAGACAAAGAATTGAACGTCGCCTAACGATAGCGCGTCGATAACAATTTGCCTGCGGCACAAAGATGATCGCAAAGTCTCAATGGATTGATCTCGCGCTTCTTCGCGCCTTCGAAGCCGAAGGGACCGACGCCCATCGTCTTTGCACGATCGACAATGGCTGGGCGGAGCGTTTCGGTCGCGATATTCTGATCTCGTTCAGAACAACAGCCGCGCGCGATGGTCTCGCTCACGAGCTCAGCGACTGGGGCAAATCGGTTGAGTTTCCGATCGGTCGCGTCTTCGCGCGATTCTTGCCGAAGAAAAATGAAGAGCGCGAGACGCCGAAGCTTCTGTTCGGCAATGAAGGTGAAAATCTTCAGACGAACGCTACGGAGCATCATCTCAAATTCGGAATCGATTTTGGGGCCGGATATTCGGTCGGGCTGTTTGTCGATCAACGCGAGAACCGTCGATTCGTCAGGCAAACCAAGCCGAAGCGGTTACTGAACTGCTTCGCTTACACTTGCTCGTTCTCGGTGGCGGCAGCGTCGGTCGGTGCGCAGACGGTGAATGTCGATCTTTCCAAGAGATCGTTGGAACGCGGCCGGCAAAATTTTGGGCTCAATTCATTGTCGACCGAAGGACATCAGTTTGTTGCCGACGATGTGCGTTCTGTTTTGCATCGCCTGGCGCGGCGCGGCAAAAACTTCGACATGATTATTCTGGACCCACCGACATTTTCGCGGACGAAACGTGGCGAGGCATTTCATGTGGAAAGCGATTTTGAGGAGCTAATTATTTCAGCGCTGGAACTAGTCGACGGCGGCGCTCGCGTTTTGGTGTCGACCAATTGCGAAACGCTGAACGAACAGGCGCTTGAAAGGATGGCGCGATATTGTCTAAAGCTGTCACGCCGGGCGGGGAGCTTACATCGACAACCGCCGCCAGTAGATTTTCCGAGTGGGAGTGGAGCAAGCACGATTTGGCTGACTTTGCATTGACCAAGTCGAAGGCGCGGACAATCGTTAATCAAAATGGAAGAACGAGGACATGATGATATAGCGGAGCGCGGACTACGTTACACGCGGGAGCACTTCGATCAGATTCTTAGCGAGACGGAAACGTATGTGCGAGAGAATCCCGTCCAGTCGCTTGCTTATGCCTTGCTGGCGGGATTCGTTTTAAACCGCTTGGGCATCGGGCGAATTCTGAGAGGCATCGTGCGACTGGCGCGGTTCGCGCTCAAACCAGCGATCCTGATTTACGGCGCTGCGAAATTATACGAAGCCGCGCAAGAAGAAGAATAGGAGGCGCGATTCACCGAACCGATCCGAGCTGGATTGGCGTTCGGTGGCGATTGGGTCAATCGCCGCTACCCTTCCAGGGTGAAGCCGACTTTCAGCGTCACCTGCCAATAGGCGATGTTCCCTTCCTCCAGATAACCGCGCGTCTCGGCAACCTCAAACCAGCGCATGTTGCGGACGGTCTTTTTTGCCCGGGCAAGTGCATTCTTAACCGCGTCTTCGATTCCGTTCGGCGAGGAACCGACCAACTCCATCTTTTTGTAAATGTGGTCGCTCATCGGTTCACTTTTCGCGCGCAAGAGCAGAAGACAAATAATTTGTAGGGCAGGCGGCCGCCGGGGCGACCCTGCCAATTTATCGATACGGCAAGCGGGGCGCTTGCCCTACAAACCTGAGCAGCGATTATTGCCACAATCAGAGAATGAAGATCGACAACCGAAATATTGAATCGCATTTAAAGGAGAAGCGCGTCTTTAAACCGGCGAAGGAGTTCGCGCGGAAGGCGCGGATTAAAAACCTCGCGCAGTATCGACGCATGTATCGCGAGTCGATCAGGCAGCCGGACAAATTCTGGTCGCGCGAGGCAAAGGAACTTTCCTGGCAAAAGCGATGGCGAAAAGTCCTGGAATGGAAAGCGCCGTTTGCGAAATGGTTTATTGGCGGAAAACTCAACCTTTCCGCGAACTGCCTGGATCGACATCTGACTACCCACCGCCGCAACAAGGCCGCCATTTTGTGGGAAGGGGAGCCGGGCGAGAAACGGACACTGACTTATCAGCAATTGCATCGCGAGGTTTGCCGCTTCGCGAACGTTTTGAAGCGAAACAAAATCGGCAAGGGCCGTCGCGTCATCATTTATCTGCCGACCATTCCGGAGGCCGCGATTGCAATGCTGGCTTGCGCGCGCATCGGTGCGGTCCACTCCGTTGTTTTCGGAGGATTTAGCGCAGATTCAATTCGTGATCGGATCCATGACAGCGGCGCAATCGCGCTGATCACCGCGGACGGCAGTTATCGCCGCGGTGGAATTGTTCCGCTCAAAAAAAATGTGGATGACGCGCTCCGCGGCGGGACATCGGTCAAGCGCGTGATTGTTTTCCAGCGCGCCCACAATGAAATTCACATGGAAGAGGGCCGCGACGTTTGGTGGCATCGCGAGCTGGAATACGTTGACGACAATTGTCCGCCGGCGGCGCTCGACAGCGAACATCCGCTCTACATTCTTTACACCAGCGGCTCGACCGGGAAACCAAAAGGGATTCTGCACACGACTGGCGGTTACCTCGTTGGAATTTATTCCACCACGAAATACGTCTTCGACATTCGGGACGAAGATATTTTTTGGTGCACCGCGGACGTGGGATGGGTGACCGGCCACAGTTATGTCGTTTACGGTCCGCTCGCCAACGGCGCGACCACGTTCATGTATGAAGGCGCGCCCAATTGGCCGGAGCCGGACCGGTTCTGGAAAATCATCGAGCAGAATCGGATCAACATTCTCTACACCGCGCCGACCGCGATTCGCGCGTTCATTCGGTGGGGCGACCAATGGGTGAAAAAACACGATCTGTCGTCGCTCCGTCTGCTCGGCACAGTTGGCGAACCGATTAATCCGGAAGCGTGGATTTGGTATCACAAAAACATCGGCGGCGAGCATTGTCCGGTCGTCGACACCTGGTGGCAGACCGAAACAGGCGCGATCATGATTACACCTTTGCCAGGCGCGATTCCGACGAAGCCTGGAAGCGCGACCCTTCCGTTCTTCGGCGTGGACCCCGCAGTTGTGGATCCAAACGGAAAGGAAGTCGGCGCCAATGTCGGCGGGAAATTAATTATTCGAGGTCCGTGGCCGTCGATGTTGCGGACGATTTACCGCGATACGGAGCGCTACAAAAAACAGTACTGGAGCGAATACAAAGAAAATTATGTCACCGGCGACGGCGCGCGACGCGATGAGGATGGATATTTTTGGATTGTCGGGCGCATCGACGACGTCCTCAATGTCGCCGGACACCGGCTCGGCACGTCGGAGATCGAGAGCGCGCTGGTGAGTCATGTGCGAGTCGCAGAAGCGGCTGTCGTCGGCAGGCCGGACGAATTGAAGGGACAAAGCGTGGTCGCTTTCGTGACCTTGAAAAGCGGAGTCGATGCTTCGAACGATTTGAAGGGCGAATTGCGTGACCACGTGGGCGTGCACATCGGGGCGATCGCAAAACCGGATGAGGTGCGTTTTGCCGAAGCGCTACCGAAGACACGAAGCGGAAAAATCATGCGGCGATTGCTCAAAGAAATCGCGAGTGGCGCGAAAGTCAGCGGCGATACAACCACACTGGAAGATTTCAGTGTGTTGACAAAACTGGCCGAACCGGAGGAATAGACGGCAATGAGTTTCATACGCACAGGCCTGCGCGAGATCGGATTAAAAATCCGGCGGCAAAGAACGCGCATGATATTGCGGCACGAAAAACGGTTGTTGCAGAAAAGCGAAATCGTTCTCGGGCGCGAAGGAACTTCGCAGGCGGCGAATTTTCCCGAACTCCGGAACGAAATCGTGGCCTTGAAGAAACTCGAGCAGGAACAAAAGGAAGTCGCACTGCGGATCGCGCAAATCGAAGAGGGCATCAAAAAGATCGAGGCTCAGCGGGAAGCGAACGCCAAAGAGCAAACCGAAGCGATGGCGAAGTTGGAAGCGGAGAAGAAACCAATCTCGCAGCGTCGCAACGACGCCAAGAGCGCGGCTGAGTTGTGTGAGCGCGAAGTAAGTGCGGTTGAGCGGCGGATTCATGATAATGACACAGCCGACCAGGAATTGTTAAGAAAGTTATCCGAGCTCCAAGCGCTCACGCCGCCGCCGGCGGATTTGGAAACGCAAACTGGCAGCATCGGCGCGCGGCGGGCACGGTTACCGGGACAACGGGCCGAATTGGTCCGAGCCCGACTTGGCAGCAGCGGCGCCTCACGGATCGCCAAGGAAAAACTCGCTGCTGCTGAAGAAGAGCTTTCCGCGATCGACAAGAACATTGCGAAAGTGCGCAGCGAGTATGAAGCGCGTGACAAAGGTTTCGCCGATAACATTCACGCACAGCAGAACGCTGTTGGCGAAGCCAAACAACATCATCAAGTCGTCGAAGAGCGAAAAAACCCGGCCTATCTGAACATTGGACGGCATCTCGCATCACAAGGCATCGCTCCGCCGAATGCGCCGCATTTACTGGAAGGCGTGCGCAAACATCGCGCCGCGGTGGATCGACATCAGCAGCACAATGACGAGCTCGCATTGCTCTCACGCAACATCGACAAACAGGAGCTGCGGCAATTTTATTTCAGTGTTGTTTCGGTGATCGCGCTGTTGGCAATTATTTTGCCATTGATCGCAAAATCGCCGCGCAAGCGCGAATGGCTGCCGCAACAAACCGAAGCGATCTTATCGATTAATACCGAACAATTTGAGCGCGACGATTTCCCGAAACGCTGGCACAAGGAGCAAGCTGATGTCTGGCAGAATATGTGGAATGGATTGATCGGCCCGGCCGCGCGAGTGCCGGCGCTCAATCTGTCGCGAGACACGCTCCGAATCACCCGGGCGGCGACGAGCTCGGACATCGGGACCGTTCGCGAGTTTATCCTGATTGAAAACCGCCGCGATGTTTCGCAAATCATCCGCTCGGTGCAAGGTGACAAAGAGTTTCAGAAGCGCGATGTCAGCGGACTGCCGGTGTGGGAAAAACCTGATCTGGCGCTCGCGCGAGTTGGTCCAAGCACTCTCGCGGTCGGCAGTTCGAGCGAAGTGGATGAACTGGTCCGGGTTCGGCTCGGGATCGATCTCGATCTGAAAATTACCGGACAATTGTTCGACCGGTTCCAGTCGTTGGACAGCGAGAGCGCGCTGCGGTTGATCTCGCGGAGCCCGCCCGATTTGACGCGGATGTTTCACCCGATTTTCGTGCCCGAGTTGCTGGAGAACTCGCAGTTGCTTGGGCTCGCGTTAACGCTGCAAAATCCGGTTAAAGCGCGTTTGTTTTTAAAGTTGAAATCTCCCGAATCAGCGTCGGAACTCGCGCGCAATTTGCACAACGAGCCGCAACGCTGGCTGCGTCTGCAAGATTCCAATCTTCTGCTCTACGCCCAGCCGCCGGAAATTACGCGACAAGCGGCCAACCTCGAGCTGCATTTCAATGTGGCGGACGAGACCGCGCGCCTTCTCTTGCAGCGAATCGCAAAAAGCGACATCGCCACCTCCGTTGCTGGCGATTGATTGTCGGGGCAGTTTGCGCTTATAATCTCGACCCATGTCTCGCGACCTGACTTTCACGATCGTCTTCGCTGCCGCGATGTCGATCTTGCAGACGTCGCAAGCAGCCAATCAGGAGCTGGTGGATATCGCGCAGGTTGATCCCACGATCGTGATCGATTTGCGCTACGCGACTGAGCGCAACGTGACCGGACACGCGCTGTATCCGCCCGGTACACGCGCTTTGGTTTTGCCGAGCGTCGCGCAACAGCTCGCCGGCGCGCAAAATTATCTCAAGCAATTTCGTTATCGGTTGAAAATTTGGGACGCGTACCGGCCGAAGGAGGCGCAGGAGCTGCTTTGGAAGTACGCGCAAAAGGACCAATACGTCGCGAATCCGGAAAGAGGTTTTGGCTCGATGCATTCCTACGGCGTCTCGGTAGACGCCACGTTGGTGGACGACTGGAGCCAGGACGCAAGCATGCCTACGAAATTCGACGAATTCACGCCCCAGGCGATGCTGCGCTATAACGGGCGGGATCCGCTCGTGAAACAGCACCTGACGCTTTTGCAGCTGGCGATGGCCCACAACAATTTCTACGGTTTGCGCGTCGAGTGGTGGCATTTCACCACCGCGGATTGGAAAAAATACGTTCCGTATTGGGAAGACAAACAAATGTCGCAAACGGGCGACGCTCCCGCGCCGAAAAGTTGAAACGCGACTTCGCGTTTGAGAATTTGGCGAAGTCATGATTGACGCGATTCTGCGCGACTTGCGCCAGCCGGAGTACATCCACGTCTTGATCAATCCGCTGCCGATCTACGGCCTGGCGATGGGATTGCTCGGATTGATCGTCGCATTTTTTTTGCGAAGCCGTCGCGCGCAAATCGCGACCCTAATCGTCGTGCTTGTCAGTGCGGCGTCGGCCTGGCCAGTTTATGAATTTGGCGAACAAGCTTACGATCGCGTGCTTTCGATGGCCGACGAACCTGGCCGAGCCTGGCTCGACGAACATCGTGACCGCGGTGAAGATTGCATCTGGTTTTTCTATGGGTTGGCCGTGTTGAGCGCGGTCGCGTTGGTCGCGCCGCGGAAATGGCCGCGCTCCGCTACCCCACTGGTCGCATCAGTGATTTTGTTGGGCGTGGCGACGTTGGGAATCGGCGGCTACATCGCGTACGCCGGCGGCAAGATTCGGCACCGCGAATTTCGCAACGTCCCGCCGCCGCCGCGAAGGTCGGACCACGAACGCTAAGATCGACATCTTGATCTAATCGATCGTTGTGAGCACGGACCTCGAGCGCGCCGAGCAGAATGTCGAAACGCGCAGCGAATTGCTCAAAAAACCGCTCGGGTTATTCGACCTCGTTCTCACTCAAATTCTGTTCGTGGTCGGCTCAAGCTGGGTGGGCGCTGCCGCGAAGCTTGGCCGAGCGCATCTCTTCTTTTGGTTGCTCGCCATTTTACTTTTCTACATTCCACAGGCCGCGGTCGTGATTTATCTGAACCGTCGGATGCCGTTCGAAGGCGGCATTTATCAATGGGTGAAACTTGGCTTCAACGAGTTCGCCGGTTTTATCGTGGCGTGGAATCTCTGGCTGCTCTCGATCACTGTGATCGCGCTCGGCGGAATGTTTACGACGACGAATATCTCGTACGCCATTGGTCCGAGCGCGGCGTGGATGCCGAACAGCAAATGGGGCGTGTCGTTGATCAGCTCCGCACTTGTCGCTGGTCTCGGCTGGACTTGTGTCCGTGGTTTGTCGTTAGGCAAATGGCTGCACAATGTTGGCGCGTTCGCGATGCTCCTGGTTTACGGCGCGCTGATTTGCCTGCCGTTGCTCGGCCTTATGCGGGGCGAATTAAAAAGCTACCAGCCGCTCCAGCTTGCGTTGCCGACGATGTCGATCTTTTATTGCTTCAATATTTTCAGCAAACTGTCCGTCGGCGCGTTGAGCGGATTTGAATACGTCGCCATATTGGCGGGAGAAACGCGCTCGCCCGCGCGCGACATCGGTCGCTCGGTCATCATCGCTTCGCCCGTGATCGCATTGATGTTCATTCTCGGCACAAGTTCGGTCCTGGCTTTCATCGGTAACAATCCAATCGATCTCATCGGTCCAGTTCCGCAAACATTGCGATTGGGTCTGCGCTCGTTCCCAATCGCGGGCGCAATCGCTTCGGTTGGAATTTTACTGATGACTGCGAGATCGATATCGTCGACCAGCGTTCATGTCACTGGTAGTTCGCGATTGCCCATGGTTGCAGGATGGGACCGCTTGCTGCCCGGCTGGTTCTCCCGTTTGCATCCGCGATATAAAACCCCGGTCAATTCGATCATCTTCGTCGGCGCGATCACGCTTGTGATTGCGATCGCAAGCCAGATCGGCGCCGGTATCCAAGAGGCGTTTCAATTGGTGGACAACGCCGCCAATGTTTTCTACGGGATCGTTTACTTCATGATGTTCGCAATTCCGATCTTTGGCGCCGGCGCAATTCGTTCGGGTGCGCCAATCTGGTTGCGTGTCGCCGCAATTTGTGGCGCTGCTGTTTCGTTGTCCGCCATCTTTTTTACAGTCTATCCGATCATTGACGTCCCGAGTCCCTTAGTTTTTGGCGCGAAGATCGCAGCGGTGACAATCATCGCCAACTTCATCGGCGTCGCCATTTACTTAATTGGCGAACGCAAACGCCGCCGCCGCAGCTTGCAAGCATGACCGCTTAAAACGGTCATGCTCAGGGGCAACTGTCGGCGATCCAGTCCAAATATTCCGGCAAGCCATTGGCGACTGGAATGAAAATTATCTCGGGAACTTCGTAGGGATGGAGCGAGCGCAGTTTTTCCTGAAAGGTTGATTGTCGATCTTCGCTCAACTTAAAGAACACAAGGGTTTCGTTTCCTGTCTCGATTTTTTCTTTCCAGCGATACACCGACTCGATCGCCGGCAGAATATTTGCGCACGCAGCCAGTTTTTCAGTGACGAGCTGATAGGAAATTCGTTGCGCGGTCTCACGATCCGGAAACGTGCTGAGCGCGAGAAGAATGCTCTCCGCCATTTGTCAGGCAGGAACGAGCGATTCACTCCGCCTCACCGGCTCGTAATGCCCGGGCGGCTCGCCCCGGCAGATCCAGCCACCGCCAACAACGACATCGCCGTCGTAAATAACTGCAGCTTGTCCCGGCGTGACCGCTCGCTGCGGTTCGTGTAGACGAATTCGAGCGCGATGATTTTCAAGCGGCGTGACCGTCGCCCGTGTGCCCGGATGGCTATAACGAACCTTTACCGCGAGTTCGACACTTTCGCTGGTCAAATCGCGCCCGATCCAATTTGTCCGGTCGATCTCGAATTCGTCACAGACCAAATCGTCAACGTCGCCAACGATCACGCGATTTGTCTTGGCGTCGAGATCGACGACGTAGCGCGGACGCGCCGATCCGCCCGGAAGTCCTTTACGCTGACCAATGGTGAAGAGTTCGATGCCGTCATGCTCGCCAACGAAATTTCCATCAACATCGTAAATCTCGCCGCGATGAAATTCGTTTTCGCCGAGGTGCGAGCGCAAAAACGCTTTGTAATCATTTCCCGGCACGAAACAAATTTCCTGACTGTCGATCTTATCGGCAACTTTCAGACCTAACGAATGCGCGATTTTCCGGATCTCGGGTTTGCGCATCGCCCCGAGCGGCGTGAGCGCGCGACGCAGCTGCGGCTGACGCAGACTAAACAGAAAATAAGATTGGTCTTTGCGTGGATCGGCCCCTTTGCGCAAAACAGCGCGGTCTTCCTGATGTTCGATGATCGCGTAATGACCCGTGGCGATGTAATCGCAGCCGAGCGCTTCGGCTTTGCCCCAGAGGTTACCGAACTTTAGCTTTTCGTTGCAGATCACGCACGGATTCGGCGTCCGTCCGGCCTGATATTCGCTCGTGAAATAATCGATCACGGTACGCTCGAACTGGTCAGCTTCATCGACAACGTAATGCGGAATGCCTAATGAATGGGCAACCGCGCGTGCGTCAGCGACGGCCTGTGGTCCGCAACATTTGTCCTCCGCGCGCGAGATGCAATCTTGCGGCCACACTTTCATCGTTACGCCGATGACATCGTAGCCTTGCTCGCGCAACAAATAGCCGGCGACGCTGGAGTCCACTCCGCCGCTCATGCCAAGCAACACGCGTTTCTGGTTCGGATTCATCGAGGCGAAGAATTTCGATCAATCGCCGGTCGAGTCAACGAGCGAACCGGCACGCTGACGAATTTGCTGCCTCGGATCGTGAATCGCCACGGATGATGCGCGGATCGTGTGATTCCGATTCGTTCATCGGCGACAACATCGACATCTTCTTCGACAGCGTAGGCGAAGCAATGGCGCGGATCGACGCACAAATTCATTTCATGGTTTCGATCCGTAATATCGAACGCTTCGGTCAGTTTCCCTGGCCCGGAACAAAGCCGGCGTTCATCATCAAGGCCGCGCCGTTTTTTCATCAGGGCGATCCCACGAAGCGGCTGAGCCGCCCGAACCAAGACAAAGCCGTTCGCTATGCCTTTCACGAGCACGTTCAACATCCAGTGCGCGCCGTAACTAAAATAAATATAAGCCGCGCCGGCCTTGTTTCGCTCCACGAACGCGCGGGCCGTTGGACGAGAGAAAGTGTGGCAGGCTTCGTCGTTCTCCGCCAAATACGCCTCCGTTTCGACAATTTTTCCGATGCACTTTCCCCAGATCAGCTCGGTTCCCACCAGTTCGCGGGCACATCTAATCGGATCGCGCCTAAAGAAAGCGCCCCGAATGATTCGGCTTCTCACGGTCACAGCTGCGCGGTCGGCGGATCGATGGCAAGGAAAAGGTATCAAAACCCTTTTTCGTTGTAATAAACCGGGATCTTCACGTTAGACGCCACCGGTTTTCCATCCCGGAATGCAGGAATGAATTTCGCTTTGCTCAGATCGTCGAACGCGGCATCGCCAAATCCGAGAAATGGCGGCTGCTCGCCCAGGACTTTGAGGTCCCGCAAACTGCCGGTAGCATCTACTTTCACTTCCAGTTCGGCCGACCCGTCCACCTGCACCGGCACACTTTCAGCACTCGGGTAATGAAAACCGTTGAATCTCGAGTCGCCTCCCCAAAATGGCTGAGGGCCGATGAAATCGCTTTCTTTCTTGAGCTCCTCACGTTCCTGATTGGAAAAAATACGGAGCCGCGGTTTGTCGTTCACGATCCCGAACATGACCGTTCCATAATAGATCGCGTCCACCGGCACATGATTGTAAATCGCCGGGATAAATTTCGGATTAGCGGCGGCCGACAATTTTTTTAGAATTTCTTGCTCCAGCAATTTCGAATCCGGCGTGCCGCGATAAGTCGAAACCGAAAGGACTGTGCCATCTTTCTTCACAGAGCAGGAGAACATGATCGCCGCGTCCTTTTGCCCTTGTTTGATTAAGCCTGCGGTGTCAATCCGGTTGATCAAAGAGTCGGGTCCGGTTCCGAGCAGGGCGGGTCGATACATCGGCAACTTTGCAGTCTGTGACGATGGAACGTCTACCTGCGACCAGCCAAGATCGACAATCGATAACAAAACGACTGCCGAGATTCCGAAAATGCGCATGGAACAGATACGCAACCGAAACGGCGGTCATTTTCAACCGCAATCTCGCTTAAATTTACGCCGCCGTTGCCGCAGTATTTTGGGCGGCTATCTTGTGTACGACCTGGTGGCGCCG